>CAIUPE010000095.1 GCA_903900975.1 uncultured Hyphomicrobiales bacterium
GGCGGCGAATTCATGACCATGAAGGACAATGAAACGCTCTCCGGTGCCCGTGATACGGCTGGAACCAAAGGCGGCTTTGGTGAAAATCGTGAAGCGGCCTTTGTGCCCAAAATGATCGATCTTCGTCATGACAAGACCGCCCGTTCTCTTGCGGCCGTCGAGAAAATTGAGACACTTGCCGAACAGCTTGCGACCCTCTTGGAGCTAAGAGACTATTTTTCGATTGATGTGCGAATTGACGCATCGGGCAGTCCGGTGATGTTCGAGTTCGAAATATGTCCGGGTATTACAATCTATGACTTTCAAAATTATCTCAAAACGACTCATGGCTTGAGTCTCGGCGCAGCCGTGGCCCAATCGTTGAAGATTTCGTTTCAGCAACGATGGGGCAAACAGGAAGCCTGAGTTTAGACGAAGATCGCTTCAAGCTCGCTGATAATTTTATCCTCGATACGACGTGCCGCCGAAGATGCCGTCATGCCCTGACTCATCAGATAGATTGGGACCGGTTCAAGGGCAGGCAAGGTTTCGGTATGCGCGCGTTCTAAAAGTCCATGCGGTGCAGTGCCTGCCGCCATGGAGGTGACGGTAAGACCGGCGTGAACGGCCGCCACAATTCCGGCATGGCTCTGGCTTTGCACGGCCACACGCCATTGGCGGTGCGCGCCTTCAAGGGCTGCGATCATGGCACGACGAAACACGCAGCCTTCCGGATAGGCTGCAAGAGCTACAGTATCATTGTCCTGTATTTCAAAACTTGGATGCGAGACCCAGTTTAATCGCGCCTCGGTGCTGATCCGCGCCGAGGAGGGGCGCGACGCCAAGGTCACAAGCGCCAGATCGACATCTTGCCGTTGTAAGGCCGCCACCAGATTGGCACTCAAATCGCAGACAAGCTCGATTTCCATATCTTTGATGTCATGGCGCATGGTGGCCATGACCGGCACGAAAATGCTGAGGGCGTAATCGTCCGGTACGCCGATCCGCACTTTCTGGCGTGGCGTTCCGCTGCGAGTCGCCGACAGCATTTCATCATAGGCGGCAAGCACGCTGAGTGCCTTGGCGTAGAGTTCGCTTCCCTTTGAGGTGGGCTCAAGCCGATGATGCTGTCGGATAAAAAGCAGTCCGCCGATTTCTGTTTCGAGCATTTTGAGCCGCATGCTCATCGCCGCTTGGGTGCAGCCAAGCCGATCCGCCGCGCGGGAAAGCGAACCCCGTTCATAAATCGCGACAAAGCTTCTGAGGAGTCTGACTTCGATATCCATCCCATCACCTTGCCTTATGTTCAGCATAAGGACAATTTGCTTGTCAAACGCCGTTCCGTCCCCGAGCCTACTCGCAACGGGGTGATGGGCTAAGAGAAAATGAAGATCGGATTTATCGGGTTGGGAACCATGGGGCGCAATGCCGCCCTCAATGTTCTGCGGGCGGGCTTTGAGTTGGTGGTTTACGATATCCGCCCCGAGGCGTTTGCGCCGCTTGTCGAGAAAGGCGCTCAGGCCGGATCAAGTCCGGCCGATGTGCTCGATCGCTGCGATTGCGTCGTGACGATGGTGTTCGGCCCCAAGGAAGTGGAGCAGGTGGTCCGCGCTGCCGACGGCTTTCTGTCGACCGATTGCCGGGGCAAATACTGGATCGATATGACGACCAGCAGCCCGAAAGTGATGCGCGCGCTGGCCAAGGAGTTCCAGGCCAAAGGCGGCCATCCGGTCGATGCCCCTGTCACCGGCTCGGTTGATGCCGCGATCCGCGGCGATATGCCGATGTTTGTCGGCGGTGAGGATACCGATGTCGAAGCCGTTCGTCCCGTCATCGAGGCGATGGGCCAATTGCGGAAAGTCGGCGCTTACGGCAATGGCTACGTTGCCAAATTGGTCAATAACCAGCTCTGGAAAATTCACGCCGCCGCCATTGGGGAGGCGATGGTGACGGCCAAACTGGCGGGGCTCGATCCGGCTGTTTGGTGGGAGGTGATGAAGGGCGGAGCGGCGGATAGCTTTGTCTTAAGCCATGATGTCCCATCGATTTTTGCCGGTCATTACGATCCCTCGTTTCCAATCGCTCTGTGCCTCAAAGATCTCAGCCTTATCAAGGAATTGATGGACGAGACCGGCACGCGCAACGAGCTGACCCGCGCAACACATGACCGGTTCAAGGAAGCGGGTGAGCGCTATGGGCTCGGCGCGGGCGAAATGACCGTCTGCAAGATCATTGAGGAAGATGCCGGTATCGACCTCAGGGTTGCCGGTGACTGGGTCAAACCGTGGGAGGTGGCCCATCCTGGCTAATAATGAGGCACCGAACGCTGATCGGCGCTGATCACATTTTTAGATGGACCTATCGGTTGAAATGTGGATGGTAGGATCTAAGCTGCGAAGTCGGAATACAAAAAGTTCAAGGTTGAACCGTCAAAAGACGGGCAGCGTGAAGCGTAGAACTATTTTTGCAACCAGATGGGGGGAACTAGCATGAAATTCTTTACCAGAGACGGCAAACCACTGCCGAAAGTGATTGTCGACATGGCCAAAGAAGCCAAGTCGGGCGGCGTGAACCGTCGCGAGTTTTTGGCACTTGCCAGCGTGTTCGGCGCAACGACGGCGACGGCCTATGGCATGCTGGGCATGGCCGTACCAACGCCGGCCAAAGCAGCGACACCTAAAAAGGGCGGCGTCATCAAGGTCGGCATGTTCGTGAAGGATCAGAAAGATCCGCGGACGTATGACTGGTCGGAAATGGCAAATGTGACCCGCCAATTCCTCGAGCCGCTCGTCAAATATACCCGCGAATTCACTTTTAAGGGCACTTTGCTCGAAAGCTGGGATGTGAACGCGGACGCGACCGAATATACGCTTCATGTGCGTAAGGGCGTAACGTGGAACAATGGCGACAAATTTGACGCCGAAGACGTCATGTTCAACCTCAATCGCTGGTGCGACAAGGCCGCTGAAGGCAATTCAATGGCAGGCCGTCTTGCCACGCTGATTGATCCAAATACGAAAAAGGCTCTGGCAGGCGCCATCACCAAGGTCGATGATTACACAATCAAGCTTAAATTGCCGAAGCCCGACATCACGATCATTCCGGGCCTTGCGGATTATCCGGCGCTGGTCGTGCATCGCAATTTCGAAAAGGACGGCAAGGACATCGTCAAACATCCGGTCGGCACCGGCGCGTTCGAACTCGTCTCCTATGCTGTTGGATCAAAGGCGGTCTTGAAGCGCCGGACGAATGGCAAATGGTGGGGCGGCGAAGCACTGCTCGATGGCGTCGAATTCATTGATTACGGTACGGATATCTCGGCCATGGTCAGCGCCTTCGAAGCCAAGGAATTGCACTGCAACTACAACACGGATTCCGGCTATGTAGCGATCATGGACAAAGCTGGCCTCGTGAAGTCTGAAGTGAAAACGGCCTCGACCATTGTGTGCCGTATGAACAACAGCCAGAAGCCTTACGACGATGTTCGCGTGCGTCAGGCCGTTCAGATGGCCGTCGATAATGCGGTGATCTTGACGCTTGGCGTTGGCGGCCTCGGAACGGTTGCTGAAAACCACCATGTTGCGCCAATTCATCCGGAATATGCCGAATTGCCGAAAAAGGCGCGCGATATCGAAGGCGCCAAGAAGCTGATGGCTGCTGCCGGCAAGATGGATTTCGAGCACGAGCTCATCACCGTCGATGAAGAGCAGTATAAAAACGCCGGCGACGCGATTGCGGCGCAGATGCGTGAGGCTGGTTTCAAGGTGAAGCGGACGGTGCTTCCAGGTTCAACCTTCTGGAATGACTGGACGAAATATCCGATGTCGATCACCAACTGGAA
>CAIUPE010000096.1 GCA_903900975.1 uncultured Hyphomicrobiales bacterium
ACCTCGCCTTCGCAGCCATGCTCATGGCGGGTCTCGACGGCATCACCAACAAGATCGATCCGGGCGCAGCGATGGACAAGGATCTCTACGATCTGCCACCACGCGAGCTCAAGAAGATCCCAACGGTCTGCGGCTCGCTTCGTGAAGCCCTTCAGAACCTCGACAAGGACCGCGCGTTCTTGAAGGCTGGCGGCGTGTTCAACGACGACTTCATCGACAGCTATATCGAGCTCAAGATGCAGGACGTCATGAAATTCGAAATGACCCCGCATCCGGTAGAATTTACGATGTATTATTCTTACTGATCTTTATGTATCGGTGACGAAACGCAATCAGGGCGCCGCGAGGCGCCCTTTTTGTTTGTCAAAATAGTTACGCCACACTCAGAACCTGCGCCACCTCATCAGGATTAGCCTCAATCACCCGCAAATAAGACTGCACAGCAGGCGGGGGCATGGTGCGGCCGATCTCATATTGCCGAATATTGGCCAGCGGAATTCCGAAGCGCGTGGCAAACTCAGCCTGACTTAAACCAAGCCGATGGCGCAGTTGCCTAATACGCCGCCCCATTAAAGCGCGCTTCACGTCGGCTTCACTGACCGCACGATCCTCCGCATCATCCGGATCAGCCGGGATCGCTATCATAGGCTCTTTGCTCATTTACATTACTCCTTCGGACCGAGAGAAACCGCACAACATCACCCCGATAGATGTGAATCGCAGTCCAAAGCAGCCCATCGACGACGCCTACAGCGTTATAGCGATCCTCGCCATCCACATCCCGTATGGTCGGAATAATCAGCACATCGCGGTCATCGAAAATGACAAGCCCAAACGCCAATGGCACCCCATGTTTGACCTTGTTGGCCGTGTATTTTCCGGGGTTGAACTCGATGTCCATGATTATTATTTTATATGTAAATTACATATAAAAAGTCAAGATTGTATAATATAATTTCATAAATTGTATTCTTGAATTCAATATGCAATATTCTTCTATAACTCGCCCACCTCTCGCCGGAGCAATCGGATGACCACCGCCCTAACCCGCGTTTTGGACCAGTTAAAATCCAGCGGCCACCTGCAAGGCAAAGACATTGCCAATATTGCCTCGGTCTCGCCCGCCACTGTCTCGCGGTGGCAGACTGGCAAGGCGTCGCCGACGCTTGGTACGCAGACCATGCTGGCGGAATTGCGCTATGTCGTTGACCGCCTTACCGATTTTTATACACCGGATGAGGCGCGCCTTTGGCTACACGCCACCCACCCTTTGCTCAATGGCAAGCGCGCTGTTGATTTAATTGTGGCGGGCCGCACGGAAGAGGTTCTCGCCATCATTGAGGCCATCGACGTGGCTGCCTATGTCTGAGCGACCATGACATCGGAACCCCGCGACCTTGCGCTTCTCGATATCATTGAAAACTTTCAGCGTGAGGCATATCGCGCTGATGTTTGGCGCATTTGTCGCGACGGGCGGGATCCAACCCAAGGCGGGCCGTCGCTGAGCCGATGGTGCAATGGTCAATTCGACGTTCTCTACACCTCGTTTGAACGCGACGGAGCGCTCGCCGAAATCTATGCTCTTTTAACGCTTCAACCTTTGTTTCCATCCAAGATTGTCAGCCGCGCGCATCGGCTCTCAATCTCGGTAACGCGCTCCTTACGACTGGCGGATTTGGCCACGCTAGCGCGCTTAGGCGTCGACACATCCCATTATGGCGAGCGTGACTATCGTAGAACGCAAGCTATTGCTGATGCCGCATGGTTTCTCGATTTTGACGGCATTGTTGCCCCCAGCGCGCGCTGGTCCTGCCTCAATGCAATGCTGTTTACCGAAAGAGTGAACGAAAAAGCCATTCTCATTGAGAAAACAGAGCCAGAGTCGATTAATTGGGCCGCTTGGCAACAAACAAAGCGCCCCTAGCCCCACATCCCCCGTGGACATCCCGCCGCAGCTGTTTCCTTTCCGTTCCCCTTACCCGCCTAACCATGCGATAAGGACGCAACCCGAATCAGCAAGGCTTAGACGAACACAATGGCGATGTCCGACGATCTCTTTGGTGGCAACACAGCGCGCAAACTTCCCGAGCCCGTGGCTACACCGCGCGCAGCCTCGAGCGCTAAGCCGTCGAAAGCTGCACCAGAGGCCCAAGCCACCCTCGGTACGCCGGGAGAAGGCGGCTATACCGCGCAATCGATCGAGGTTTTGGAAGGGCTTGAGCCCGTTCGCCGCCGTCCCGGCATGTATATTGGCGGCACGGATGAGAAAGCCCTGCATCATCTTTTCGCCGAAGTGATCGATAATTCGATGGATGAGGCGGTGGCAGGCCATGCTTCCGTCATCACGGTTGAGCTTGATGAGGATGATTTCATCACGGTTGGCGATAATGGTCGTGGCATTCCGGTGGAGCCGCATCCGAAATTTCCGGATAAATCGGCGCTTGAAGTGATCATGACCGTGCTGCATGCCGGCGGTAAGTTTGACTCCAAAGTGTATGAGACCTCAGGCGGTTTGCATGGCGTGGGTGTTTCCGTCGTCAACGCGCTCTCCGACAAGATCGAGGTTGAGGTGGCGCGCGGCCAGCAGCTGTATCGGCAGGAGTTTTCGCGCGGTATTCCGCTGGCACCTGTTGCTTTGGTCGGCAAAGTGCAGAACCGTCGCGGCACAAAAGTGCGTTTTCATCCCGATCCCCAGATTTTCGGCGACACGTTACGCTTCTCCCCTGCCCGCCTGTTCCGCATGGCGCGTTCAAAGGCATATTTGTTCGGCGGCGTTGAAATCCGCTGGTCCTGCGCGCCTTCGCGTGTTGAGGGAACCGATATTCCGGCCGAGGCCGTTTTCCGCTTCCCATCGGGCCTGAAAGATTATCTCGCAACCGATATTGAAGGCCGCCCGCTGGTTACCGACCAGATTTTCTCTGGCAAAATTGAAAAGCAAGGCGGCCATGGCTCGCTCGAATGGGCGATCACTTGGCTTGGCGGCGTCGATGACGGCTTTGTGAATTCCTATTGCAACACGATTCCAACCGCTGAAGGCGGAACGCATGAGCAGGGCCTGCGCATCGCGCTGCTGCGCGGCTTAAAAGACCATGCCGAGCGCATCGGGCAAGCCAAGCGTGCGGCCAATATCACCACCGATGACGTAATGGTGACCTGCGCGGCCATGCTGTCGGTGTTTATCCGCGAGCCGGAATTCCAAGGCCAGACCAAAGACAAGCTCGCCACGTTAGAAGCCTCGCGCATTGTTGAAACCGCGATCCGCGATGCGTTTGACCATTGGTTGGCCGCCTCCCCCAGCCAAGCCCTCAAACTGCTCGATTGGGTCGTAGACCGTGCGGATGAGCGCTTGCGCCGTCGTGCGGATAAGGAAATCGCGCGTAAAACCGCCGTGCGTAAATTGCGCCTTCCGGGCAAATTGGCCGATTGCTCCAATTCAGGCGCTGCAGGTTCTGAGCTCTTTATCGTCGAGGGCGATTCGGCAGGAGGTTCGGCCAAGCAGGCGCGTAACCGCACCAATCAGGCCATTTTGCCGTTGCGCGGTAAAATTCTGAACGTCGCCAATGCCACGCGCGATAAACTAGCCGCCAACCAGCAATTGCAGGACTTATTGCAAGCCTTGGGCTGCGGCACCGGCAACAATTACCGCGATGATGATCTGCGCTATGAAAAAATCATCATCATGACCGACGCCGATGTCGACGGCGCGCATATCGCCTCGCTACTGATCACCTATTTCTACCGGCAAATGCCGAAGCTGATTGATAATGGTCATCTTTTCTTGGCCGTTCCACCGCTTTATCGCCTCACCCATGGCGGCAAAACTGTCTATGGTCGTGATGATGCGCACAAAGACGAGCTGTTAAAAACCGTCTTTAAAGGCAAAAGCAATATCGATATTGGTCGCTTTAAAGGCCTTGGCGAGATGATGCCCGCCCAGCTTAAAGAAACCACGATGGACCCGAAAAAGCGCATGCTGCTGAAAGTCGGCATTCCGCTCGATGGCCGCGTAGCCGCTGACGATTCGGTTGAGCAGTTAATGGGCAACAAGCCGGAAGCCCGTTTCGCCTTTATTCAAGAACGCGCGGCCTTTGCGACGGATCTTGTTGATTTATAACCGAAATTCGTAACATCAACGATCCATCTACGACTTTTTGGTGACAAGTGGGCCTTCCGCTGTTGGCCAACCCTTTCAATGAGGCGCTTAAGCCGCTATTGGTTGAAGCCATACGGGCCAATCCTTAGTGACCCATCCCTTGGAGCTTAACGCCTACGCCATGAAATCGGTTCATGTCCTCAACGGTCCAAACCTCAACCTGCTCGGTACGCGGGAGCCCGCGACCTATGGCACGGTGACGCTTGCCGATATCGAGGCGTCGTTGCAGGCCAAAGCAAAGGCTGCGGGCGTGGTGCTCACTTTCCGCCAATCCAACCATGAAGGCGACCTTGTCGATTGGATCCAAGAGGCAGGCAAAGCGGGCGCGGGCATTTTGTTGAATGCGGGCGCCTACACCCATACCTCGATCGCATTGCACGATGCCATTCGTGGCTCGGGCGCGGTTGTGGTTGAGCTTCATCTGTCGAATGTGTTCGCGCGCGAATCCTTTCGTCACCATTCCACCCTTTCGGCGGTAGCCAAAGGGGTCATCTGCGGTTTTGGTGCGGCAAGCTATACGCTTGCTTTTGACGCCATTCTGCCGCATCTGCCTTGAAATTAGACGGACTAAACGGAGATATGCATGTCTGCCAATGACCGGAAACCAGCCTCGAAGGCTACCGCTTCCTCGGACGCCATCGACACCGGCCTAATCGCCGACCTCGCCAAGCTGCTCAACAAATCTGATTTGAGCGAAATCGAGGTGCAGAAGGGTGATCTTCGCATCAAGTTGGCCCGCACCATGACCATGGCACCCATGGCACATGCCGTGCATGTCGCAGCACCTGCGGCGGCGCCCGTTGCAGCCGCTCCAGCGACAGCCCTTCCCGGTCCCGGCACGGGCAAGATCGATTCGTCCCATCCGGGTGCGGTTGCTTCTCCGATGGTCGGCACCGCCTATCGCCGCCCTTCGCCGGATGCGAAAGCCTTTGTAGAAGTCGGCTCGGTTGTAAAAGCAGGCGAAAAAATTCTGCTGATCGAAGCCATGAAGACATTTAACGAAATCGTTGCCCCTCGTGCTGGCACGGTGACAGCGGTTCTCGTTGAAGACGGGCAGCCGGTGGAATTTGGCGAAGCTCTGATCGTTATCGAATAAAGGCGGAACCGAACCATGTTCGAGAAGGTCCTGATCGCCAATCGTGGCGAGATCGCATTGCGGGTGCTGCGCGCCTGCAAAGAACTCGGTATCGCAACGGTCGCGGTACATTCAACGGCTGACGCCAACGCCATGCATGTTCGCTTGGCGGATGAGAGCGTCTGCATCGGCCCTCCTGCCTCGCGCGATAGCTATCTCAATATTCCGGCGCTGCTTGCAGCGTGCGAGATTACGGGTGCGGATGCCATTCACCCCGGCTACGGCTTTTTGTCGGAAAATGCCCGTTTTGCTGAAATTTTAGAGAGCCACGGCATTACCTTTATCGGCCCAAAATCCGAGCATATCCGGATCATGGGCGATAAAATCGAAGCCAAGCGTACCGCGCGCAAGCTCGGTATCCCTTGCGTTCCGGGCTCCGACGGCGGCGTGACTGAAGATGGTGAAGCGCTGCGCATCGCCAAGGAAATCGGCTATCCGGTCATTGTGAAAGCTGCCGCCGGCGGTGGTGGTCGCGGCATGAAGGTCGCCCGCACGCAGGACGATCTGATCGACGCGCTGCAAACCGCTCGCACCGAGGCCAAAGCGGCCTTTGGCGATGATGCGGTCTATATCGAAAAATTTCTTGAGAAGCCTCGCCATATCGAAATTCAGGTGCTTGGCGACGGCAAAGGCAATGCTATTCATTTGGGTGAGCGCGATTGCTCGCTGCAGCGCCGCCACCAGAAAGTATGGGAGGAAGGCCCTTCCCCTGCGCTTAATCTGGAAATGCGCTCGAAAATCGGCGAAACTTGCGCGCAAGCCATGCGCGACCTCGGCTATCTCGGCGTAGGTACCATCGAGTTCCTCTATGAAGATGGCGAGTTTTATTTCATCGAAATGAACACGCGTATTCAGGTCGAGCATCCGGTCACCGAGATGATCACCGGTATCGATCTGGTCAATGAGCAGATCCGCATTGCAGCGGGCGCTTCACTCGGGATTGCGCAGGAAGATGTGAAATTCTCCGGTCACGCCATTGAATGCCGCGTTAATGCTGAAAATCCGGTCACGTTTCGGCCTTCCCCTGGCAAGATTGCCTATTATCACCCACCGGGTGGTTTGGGCGTGCGTGTCGATTCTGCCGTTTATCAGGGCTATACCATCCCGCCGCATTACGACTCGCTTGTCGGCAAGCTGATCGTGCATGGCCGCACCCGCAATGAGTGCCTTATGCGCTTGCGCCGCGCGCTGGATGAGTTCGTGGTTGACGGCATCGAGACAACGCTGCCGCTCTTCCGTACACTGGTGCGTAACGCGGATATGCAGAACGGCCAATATGACATCCATTGGCTGGAGCACTTCTTGGCAGATGGCGGTATGGACGGAAAGCCCAGTACCTGACACACTGGCACGATGAGCCGTAGAGATAACGACAGCCATCACATCACACCCGACGTAATTTTGCGCGCCTATGCCATCGGAATATTTCCGATGGCCGAAAGCGCTGATGATCCGTCGCTTCATTGGGTCGAACCACGCTTTCGCGGCATCATCCCGCTGGATGGGCTCAAAATTTCGAAAAGCCTCGCGAGATCTATTCGCTCGAACCGCTTTGATATCCGCGTCGATCATAATTTTTCTGCAACCATTGGCGGCTGCGCCAGCCGACCTGGCGAGACTTGGATCAATGACCGCATCACGTCCCTGTTCGGCGAGTTGTTTGAACGCGGAAATGTTCATACGATCGAGATTTATGCCGGCGAAGCGCTGGTTGGAGGGATCTACGGCCTCAGCATCGGCGCCGCGTTTTTTGGTGAAAGCATGTTCCACCGCGTCACGGATGCATCGAAAATCGCCTTGATGCATCTATCGGCACGGCTCATCGCAGGCGGCTATAAGCTCTTCGATACACAATTTTTAACCCCGCATCTCGCCTCCCTTGGCGGCATCGAAATTACCCGCGACGCCTATCAGGAACAATTGGTCAATGCCGTTATGGGACGGGCTGACTTTTCGACGCTCCCGCTTCATATCCATCAAGACGGATGTGAAATTGTGCGGCTTATCGCGACCGCCGCCTCGGAATAAATCCAAAAAAGTCACCGATTATTTTTTCTTGGCTGGCACCGGTGCAGGACTAGGCGCTGGCTGAAGTGGCGTTGGCGCCTGAACGGCAACAGGATCACCCGACTCCGGAATAACGACAGTGCCACCTTTGCAGCCAATCAGCCAAACGTCGTAAATCGGATGCTCGACGCCATGCAAACCTGGATTATTTGCAAAAATCCATCCGCCAAAAACGTGCTTTGTTTCGCCCGCGACGGTGATTTCATCGACCTCGATAAAGGCTGACGTATTTTGTGGCTCGGTGATCGGCCGCGTATAGCAAACCCGCGGCGTAACCAATAAGGCACCAAACTCAACGGTTTCATCCAACGAAGCTTCGAAGGAAATGATCCGGCCCGTAATCTTGTCGAGGCCAGAAAAAATCGCGATCGGATTTTTGATCTTATCGGCCATGGCCCCTTCGGGAACAGCGACGCCAAGCACCATAAGACCAAGCACCCATGCCCAACGAACCATAATTTTCCTGCTGACGTGCGGCTAACAAAATCAAACCCGCCAGAATGACGGGCTTAGCCTCTTATCATGCCGATCATGGCGGATGAAAGGCTCACTTCACCTTTTTATTACTTCCCCGTGTGGCTTTAACTGTAGTCTCCGGCTCGGATGCGCGAATGTCGCTTGGTGCCAACACATCAATCCGGTGCATCAAGTCAGCACGCTTCGCGTTTGAGCGACGAAGCTCACGGACAAGCCCCACGAAAGGCTGCCCAAACTCGCCTCGGGCCTCCATCGATACAAGTTGCGCTTCCACTTCCCTATTCATCGCCAAAATTTCTTCGAGTTCTTTCTGCAAAGTCCTCAATACCGAATTGTTAGAACTTGTTTTTTCCCATTCAGAAAGAAAAACATCATGGCGTCGAGCGACCTCACTCCCGGACACGTCGTTCCCACGCCGATCGAGGGTAAGACGGGCCAGTTGATCGGCAAGCTCGCCAAAAGAAACGGGAAGCCGCGGCAGCGCATCAACAGGCTGAGACGAGATCGAAGGTGCCATCCGCGCCACAACATCCGCGACAACCATCGCCATGGGCTCGGCCCACTCGTTCGGAATCCGCTGCCGGAAAAGAGTGGCTGTCGGATACCACACACTGTCCTTTTCGCGTGCAAGCCAACGCCAATCCGGTTCGCGGCGCAATAAAATATGCACAGGGCGCCCTAGAGCACCTGCCACATGGGCAATAGAAGTATCAACGGTAACGATCAAATCCAGCGACATCATAATGGCCGCGGTGTCGAGAAAAGCTTTGCCGTCCCCGTCCAAATCGTCACCAAAATCGAAAAGCTCACGGCGAAAGGAAACATCGTTGATTTCCTTGGCGGGAACCCCTTTTTGCAAACTAAACAAACGAACATCGGGAAGTGCCGCAAGGGGTGCAAATGCCTCGAGCGGGATCGAGCGACCTTTCTCCGCTGGCGAATCGGGATTACCTCCCCAACAAATGCCAATTTTGAAGCCCTTGGGCATCATCTTGCGCGCCCAACTTTTTACCCGTACCGGATCGGCAGAAATATAAGGTATGCCGTTGCCATAGCTGCTCGGATCAAGGCCGAAGGCGCGCGGAATGTGTAAAAGCGGCGTCCAGCCGGTAGCCCCATTAACGCTACCGGGTTGGCTGCTTGGCAAGAGATTAATCGGCAACTGCATGGTGCGGATCAGGTCGAATAATATTTCATGCGTTACAAAATTGATCTCAACCCGTTGAGCAACCAGTGGGCGAAGGAAACGCATAAATTGAATTGTATCGCCCAAGCCCTGCTCATCCATCACCAACAGCTTCTTGGGCGGCTCTCCGCCCCGCCAACGTGGCAATTCACGGCTGCCCCCGTCAGGGGTCCTTATCCTAACCGACGGTTGTGCGGACATCAGTTTGAAGCGGATATCAAAGGCGTCCCATGCATCGTTCCACTGTTCGCGTCGAAATAAGGTCAGCGCCAATCGGGCGGCAGCGTCCGTATGCTCGGGATCAATGGACCGGATAAACCGGAGCAGGATCAACGCCTCGGTATGTCGACCTTTGACGATTTCATGCTCGGCAAGTGCAAAAAGATGGGAAACTTCGGTCGCGTTGGGCGCGCGTATCATGTCTTTTCCGTCATTGTGGGAGGGCGGGTTCTGACGCATGCACAAAAAGCCTCTGTTGAAACGAGGCTGTTACGCTTACTCGGAAACTCTCACAATCACTTGAAAACAAACCATCGAATTGGCGATAACTAATGCCAAATTCGTTAACTCTAACTGATCTTGATCAGGATTCAGGTGTCCAAGGCGTATAATCGCCCGTGACGGAAGGACGACGGCCGCCCTTCAAAATTGAGCCTTGCGGACGCCATGCGTCTGCCGTGCCGGTTGCATTGGCCCGATGCGGCAATTCCCAATCATGCGCGGTGTAATTCTCATTGGCAGGCGGCACATCGAGCTTGTGATGCATCCAACCATACCAGCCAGGTGGGATACGCGAAGGCTCTGCGTCACCCTTATAAATCACCCAACGGCGTACAATGCCAAGTGCTGGATCTTTTAGGCCGCCTTTGGTTTTATAATAGCGGTTGCCCGCTTCATCCTGTCCCACCAATTCACCCGTGCGCCAGGTATGGAACAAGGTGCCAACGGTGGCGCCGTTCCACCAAGTGAAGATCAGCAATAGAATATTTTTCATGGCCTGAAAGTCCTGAAATCCGCAGCAGAATTCGCCCGGACTATGGCGATGCGCATGACATTTGTCCAGTAGAGGAACGATACCATGCTCAAAAAGCCACGCCCTATTGCCCAAAGGAGTAGCTTTGCCACTGGCCTTAGCAATGCTAATAAACCGCGGTTAAAACATTCAAGGCCGAGCCAGTGCTTGTTGCGTGGCCGGCCGACACAATCAAAGGAAGAGATAATGGCGAAGATCAAGGTCGCAAATCCGGTAGTCGAGCTCGATGGCGACGAGATGACCCGGATTATATGGCACTATATCCGCGACAAGCTGATCCACCCCTATCTCGATATTGACCTCGATTATTATGACCTCTCGGTTGAGAATCGCGATGCCACCAATGATCAGGTGACGATTGATTCGGCCCATGCGATCAAGAAACACGGCGTTGGTGTTAAATGCGCCACGATCACGCCTGACGAAGCCCGCGTGAAAGAGTTCAACCTCAAGGAAATGTGGAAATCGCCGAACGGCACGATCCGCAACATTTTGGGCGGCGTCATTTTCCGCGAGCCAATCATCTGCAAAAACGTGCCTCGCCTCGTGCCGCACTGGACGCAGCCGATTGTGGTTGGCCGCCATGCGTTCGGCGATCAGTATCGCGCCACCGACTTCAAAGTGCCGGGCAAAGGCCGGTTGACGATGAAGTTTGAAGGCGACGACGGCACCGTTATCGAGAAGGAAGTGTTCAAATTCCCGGACGCCGGCGTCGCCATGGCGATGTACAATCTCGACGACTCGATCCGTGATTTCGCCCGCGCCTCGCTGAATTACGGCTTGCAGCGCAAATATCCGGTTTATCTGTCGACCAAGAACACGATTTTGAAGGCCTATGATGGTCGCTTCAAAGATATCTTCCAGGAAATCTTCGACGCCGAGTTCAAGAGCAAATTCGCAACGCTTGGCATCACCTATGAGCATCGCTTGATCGATGACATGGTGGCTTCCGCCATCAAATGGTCGGGCGGTTATGTCTGGGCGTGCAAAAACTATGATGGCGACGTGCAGTCGGACATTGTGGCGCAGGGTTTTGGCTCTTTAGGCCTAATGACCTCAGTGTTGATGACGCCGGACGGTCAGACCGTTGAGGCCGAAGCAGCTCATGGCACGGTGACGCGCCATTACCGTGAGCATCAAAAGGGCAAGGAAACGTCGACCAACTCCATCGCCTCAATCTTCGCCTGGACGCAAGGGCTCACCCATCGCGCCAAGCTCGACAATAATCAGGAGCTCGCCCGTTTTGCCACAACGCTTGAGCGGATTTGCGTCGAAACGGTGGAAACTGGCTTTATGACGAAGGATCTGGCCTTGCTGGTTGGCGCGGATCAGAAATGGCTCTCGACCACGGGCTTCCTCGACAAGATCGACGAGAACCTCAAAAAGGCGATGGCCTGATCACATCTGAGATGAACCGCTGAAATCAAAAAAGCCCCGGTGCGAACCGGGGCTTTTTTTCATTCCACATTTCAACACAAGTTAGCCAACAGCACGAACAGCCGATGCAATGGCTTCAAGCGCTGCGGGAGATTGCGCGCCATCTGGGCCGCCAGCTTGTGCCATATCGGGCCGCCCGCCGCCACCTTTTCCACCGAGCGCCTCAGCGCCGACGCGAACGAGATCAACGGCGTTGAACCGACCGGTCAAATCGGCGGTCACAGCGACAACAAGGCCCGCTTTTCCGTCTTCGCCGATATTGATGAGCGCAACCACGCCTGAGCCAAGTTGAACCTTGGCCTCATCGGCGAGGCCCTTCAGATCCTTCATCTCGACGCCTTCAACGCTGCGCCCCATAAATTTGATGCCGTTCAGATCGATCACATCGGAGCTGGCGCCTGGCGTGCCGCCACCCATAGCAAGCCGTTTGCGGGCATCTGCCAAGTCCCGCTCAAACTTGCGGCGTTCGTCAAGAATGACGGCCAACCGGTCGGCTGAATCTTGCGGCGTCACTTTAAGTAAACCCGACAACTCTTTGAGTTTCTTCGACTCTGACACCAAATGCCGTCGCGCCGTATCACCCGTCATCGCCTCAAGTCGGCGTGTACCTGCGGCAACGCCAGACTCCGCGATGATGCTGATCAAGCCAATATCACCGGTGCGGGACACATGTGTGCCGCCGCATAGCTCGATGGAATAGGCTTTGTTGGAACCAGGCTCCGACCCCATTGAGACAACGCGAACTTCATCGCCATATTTCTCGCCAAACAGCGCACGAGCGCCGCTTTCAATCGCTTCCTCCACACCCATCAGGCGGGTTACGACCGGTTCATTTTGTAGCACAACGCGGTTGGCAATCGCTTCGATCCGATCAATCTCTTCGTCGGAGATCGCTTTGGTGTGAGAAAAATCAAACCGCAACCGCTCGGCCGATACCAACGAGCCCTTTTGGGCGACGTGATCGCCCAAAACTTGCCGAAGCGCCTCATGCAGAAGGTGGGTCGCAGAATGGTTCGAGCGAATAGCGCCGCGGCGGCCATGATCGACTGCCAACTCAAGCGCCGCGCCAACGCTCACCTCGCCCTCTTCAACGCTCACAAGATGCACGAACAGATCGCCCAGTTTCTTTTGGGTGTCTGTAACCCGAAGCTTGAGCCCCGCGCCGATCATGGTACCGGTATCGCCGACCTGACCGCCACTCTCGCCATAGAAGGGCGTTTGGTTAAGAATCACGAAGCCCGTTTTTCCGGCCGCAATTTTATCGACGACCTTGCCATCCGACACCAGCGCGCGAACGACACCCTCGGCCACTTCAGTGTCGTAGCCCAGAAATTCGGTGGCCCCGACTTTTTCTTTAACGCCATACCAAACCGTATCGGTTGCGGCCTCGCCAGAACCAGCCCATGCCGCGCGCGCTTTATCCCGTTGACGATCCATGGCCGTGTTGAACGCATCGGTATCAACTGCAATGCCACGAGGGCGCAGGGCATCTTGCGTCAAATCAAGTGGGAAACCATAGGTATCATAGAGTGTAAAGGCGACATCGCCCGAAAGTGAAGCGCCCGAGGAGAGCGTTTTCGTCTCCTCGTCGAGCATGGTCAGGCCACGCTCCAGCGTTTTGCGGAAGCGGGTTTCCTCCAGCCGCAGCGTTTCTTCAATCAAGGGCTCTGCGCGACCAAGCTCGGGATAGGCCTGCCCCATTTCGCGGATGAGCGAAGGAACGAGACGAAACATGGAGGGCTCGCGTGCGCCCAGCAATTGCAGATGCCGCATCGCGCGCCGCATGATCCGGCGCAACACATAGCCGCGTCCCTCATTGGAGGGCAAAACGCCGTCGGCGATGAGGAAGGAAACCGCGCGCAAATGATCCGCCACCACGCGATGGCTCGCCTGCCCTTGAGGCTCAACGCCCGTCACTTCGGCCACCGCTTTGATCAGCGCGCGCATCGTATCGGTTTGATAATTGTCGTGCGTGCCTTGCAGTAGCGCAGAGATACGCTCCAACCCCATCCCCGTATCAATCGAAGGCTTTGGCAACGACACGCGTTCCCCAGCCGAAATCTGTTCGAACTGCATGAAAACCAGATTCCAGATTTCGATGAATCGATCGCCATCCTGATCGGCCGAGCCTGGAGGGCCACCGGGGATTTTATCGCCATGATCGAAAAAGATTTCCGAGCACGGGCCGCAAGGACCCGTATCACCCATCGCCCAGAAATTATCCGAGGTTGGAATACGGATAATGCGGGAATCCGGCAGACCCGCAATTTTCTTCCACAACGCGTGTGCCTCATCGTCCTCGTGATAGACGGTGACTAAGAGGCGCGATTTGTCGATCGCGTAATCCTTCGTGATCAGGTTCCAGGCGAGCTCGATGGCGCGTTCTTTGAAATAGTCGCCAAAGGAGAAATTGCCGAGCATTTCAAAAAACGTGTGATGGCGTGCGGTATAGCCCACATTATCCAGATCATTATGCTTGCCGCCGGCGCGTACGCATTTCTGCGACGTTGCTGCACGTGAATAAGGCCGCTTCTCGACTCCGGTGAATACGTTCTTGAATTGCACCATGCCCGCATTCGTGAACATCAGGGTCGGATCGTTGCGCGGCACCAAGGGGCTCGAGGCTACGATTTCATGTCCGTTTCTCGCGAAATAATCGAGAAAGGTCGACCGGATTTCATTCACGCCGCTCATGGATACCACTTTCAAAAAGGATCTAACCGTCATTGACCCTAACGGGCCCGCTTTTATGTATGGAGCGTTTTAGAATTGAAACGAGGCGCTGTCGAGCCATACGCATCAAAACGCCAAATCAACAAAAAGGCGCGTGATCTTTCACGCGCCTTAAACCTCATTTTAAGCTAAAAAACGAAACGAAATTATGCCTCGCCTTCATCCATATCTTCCGCCGTCGGCGTGACCGCTTCCAAGATACGATCGGCTAACATGCCAGAGTTCTGGCGAATTTGACTTTCGATCTTCGCCGCGACTTCAGGATTATTCTTCAAGAAGGTTTTGGCATTTTCACGGCCCTGCCCCAAACGCTGGCTGTCATAGGAGAACCAAGCGCCCGATTTCTCGACAATCCCCGCTTTGACACCCAGATCGACAAGCTCGCCCATCTTTGACACGCCTTCGCCATACATGATGTCGAATTCGACCTGCTTGAAGGGAGGAGCAACCTTGTTCTTGACAACCTTCACGCGGGTTGTGTTGCCGACCACCTCTTCCTTGTCCTTGATCGAGCCGATGCGTCGAATATCCAGGCGAACAGAAGCATAGAACTTAAGCGCATTACCGCCGGTCGTCGTCTCGGGCGAGCCATACATCACGCCAATCTTCATGCGGATCTGGTTGATGAAGATCACCATACAATTCGAACGCGAAATCGAGGCCGTCAACTTGCGCAGCGCCTGGCTCATCAGACGCGCCTGCAGGCCCGGCTGCACATCGCCCATCTCGCCTTCAATTTCAGCCCGCGGCACCAAGGCTGCCACAGAATCGATGACGAGAACGTCAATCGCGCCGGAACGAACCAACGTATCGCAAATCTCGAGAGCCTGCTCGCCCGTGTCAGGCTGCGAGATCAAAAGATCTTCCAGATTAACGCCGAGCTTTTTGGCGTAGATCGGATCAAGGGCATGCTCGGCATCGATAAAGCCACACACGCCACCCTTCTTCTGCGCCTCAGCAACCGTGTGAAGTGCCAATGTGGTTTTACCAGACGATTCTGGCCCATAAATTTCAATCACGCGGCCGCGGGGCAACCCACCCACGCCAAGCGCAATATCGAGCCCGATCGAACCCGTCGACACCGTCTCGATCTCGACCGATTTTTCATTCTTACCGAGCCGCATAATCGAGCCTTTACCAAAAGCCCTTTCGATTTGAGAGAGAGCGGCATCAAGCGCTTTGGACTTATCCATGGATTGACCTTCAACAAGACGGAGGGAGGGTTGCGACATAATCGTGTGTCCTTATGACAGAGCCAAATATGAGTCTCAAAGCGTTAGCGTTAAAAAATATTGTTCACACTTTGTTCTCACACGCAAGTTCTTTTTTTGTTCTTCCCTCTTGCAACTTAAAAATTTTTAGAACCTCAGCCGATTGCCGCTTTTACGGTTTCGATCAATTGTTTCAAAGAAAACGGCTTTGGCAAAAACCCGAACTCTTCACCCTCGGGCAGATTCTTGCTGAAAGCTTCTTCGGCGTAGCCAGATGCAAAAATGATCCGGGCCTTAATGCCGCGTGCGCGGGCCTCGCGAAGAAAGCTCGGCCCATCCATTTCCGGCATAACAACATCGGACACGATCAGATCAACATCACTCTCCAGTTCGCCTAAAATCTCGAGCGCCTCTACACCGGAAGCCGCTTCGAGCACCTTATAGCCACGCTGGGCCAGCGCCCGCGCGCTAAAGGCCCTAACGGCATCCTCGTCCTCAACCAGCAACACGGTACCCTGTCCTGAGAGGTCAACCTGCACATGCTTTTGCGGCACGGCTGCGTCGGCTTGGGCTGTTGCAGCTTCCTCGACCGTCCCATGGTGACGCGGCAGTAAAATCCGGAAACGGGTTCCCTCGCCCACGGTGCTGTCACACAAAATATAGCCGCCCGATTGTTTGACGAAGCCATAGACCATTGAAAGGCCAAGGCCCGTTCCTTTTCCTACTTCTTTTGTCGTAAAAAACGGTTCGAAAATCTTAGCCAAAATATCGGGCGCAATTCCTGCTCCCGTATCGGCGATCTCGACCATGACGTATTCGGCAATTGGTATCGAGCTATCTCCAAGAGCCCGACTAGCTGCTTCTGATACATTTGCTGTACGGATCATAAGCTTACCGCCATCCAGCATCGCATCACGCGCATTCATGGCCAAATTGATGATCACCTGTTCGAACTGTGTAGGGTCTGCTTTAACGAGCCAAAGGTCGCGCTCATGGCGGACATCAAATTCAATGCGTTGACCAAGCAACCGCTTCAAAAGCGTGGAAATATCCGACAACACCTCGGTGAATTGTATCACGACCGGACGCAGCGTCTGCCGGCGCGAGAAGGCCAACAAATGCCGAACAAGGCTAGCGGCCCTGTTCCCATTCTGTTTGATTTGCATGATGTCTTGGAAAGAAGGATCCGTCGGGCGATGATTGGCCAACAATAAATCGGCGTAACCGAGAATGCCTTGCAGCACATTATTGAAATCATGCGCAATTCCACCGGCCAACTCGCCAACCGCTTGCATCTTTTGTGCTTGGGCGAATTGGGCTTCGAGCTCGCGCTGATCGGTCGTATCGAGCACATACACGATGGCCGCTTCGTCCGCTTCGCCCACGCCCTCAAGGCTCGTGACATACACCCGCGCGGAGCGGGATTTGAGTTCCAACTTCACATCAAGAGGAGGCTGGTCGGCCTTACCGGCAACAGCATGAGCTAAACGTTCGGCCAATGGGCCGCGATCCACTTCGGTCAGAATAGCGTGGATCGTGACTCTGGCTGCTTCGACGTCATTCGGATCATCGAAAGGCATCAAGCGGACAAACGAAGCATTCATTCGAAGAATGAGCCCCGAGGCCGATACTGTTGCAATACCGAACGGCGAATTGTTGAAAAAGCGTGCAAACCGGATTTCCGCAATCCGTTGGCCTTCCTCGGAGGTTTCGCTTTGAGAGCGGTTCAACACCAAGGTACGGCTTGCGTCTGACATTCCCTCATCATCGTACGTGACCTGATGCAAGAGCTTTACGGGCATGACCTGATCGCCAAAACCAATAAAATCGGTATCGATGATGTGCGTGGTCGTTTCGCCCGGCGCCCCCGTTGTGGGTCTTAGCAAGATCAAGCCGTTGGACGTCACAAGGTCGGACAGCGCCAAGCCGCCAGGGCCGAAATCGTTCAAATCCCGCTTCAACCAACCAGCTAAAGTGGCGTTCAAATAAATGATTTCACCATCCGGATTGAACGACAAGAACCCGGCTGGCGCATGATCGAGATAATCGATCGCGTATTGCAGCTCCTGAAAAACGCTTTCCTGCCGCTCACGCTCGCGCGTTATATCACTGACACTCCACAGCGTCAGGGGTTGGCGACCTTTGAGCACAAGTGGCGCCGTGCGGAGACGATACCAAGCTGGCTGCGGGCTCGTTAACCCACGAGTCAGTCGGATGTCTTCATGGGCTTCATCCCCCTGCTCGGACGCGATCGACAGGCGCATCAGCGCGTCGGTCGCCTCACCCGTCGGCCCGAATAAACCTCCAATATCGGCTAGTTGGTCCAAATCCGCGACACCGCAAAAGGCCAGATAGGCTGCATTCGCATAAACGATCTGATCTGAGGCAGGATCGACAACAAGAACCCCCTCACTAGCGGCATTGGCTAGCCATTCAGCTATCGAACCAACGGATGTGCTCGCCGGCCTTCGTTTAAAGGCTAAACCAAGTCCGAATAAGCCGATCAAGATAAGGAACAATACGCCAACGAGAACGAGCGGGGGAAAAGGTTCCGTCCAATCCAACGCCGACACCATCAACCCGACCCCAATAAGGCAGAAGGATAAGGCGAGCAGCATTAGAACAAACATCAAACGAGCGATCAAAGCGCGTTGACGCGGGGCCACAACGGAAGGGTCACTCATGGCTCACTCACTCGTCTCTCACGCCTCGGTGCCGCACGACGTTGCCGCAACCGCATAACATAGCCAATGATTTCTGCCACCGGCTTATAGAGATCAAGCGGAATTTGCCCGTCAACTTCCACAAGCTTGTACAATGAACGCGCCAAAGGGCGATCCTCGATGACAGGAACATCATGTTCCTCGGCTAATTTACGGATGCGCAATGCTAGTACATCGACTCCCTTGGCCACACAAACAGGGGCGCGCATTCCCTCATCGTACTGAAGCGCAACGGCAAAATGAGTTGGATTAGCAATCACCACCGTCGCCTTCGGCACCTTGCTCATCATGGTGCGACGGGCAAAATTGCGTCGTAGTTGCCGCAGTTTGTTTTTAACCTCGGGACTGCCCTCTTGTTGCTTGAATTCGTCCTTCAGGTCCTGACGCGACATCATGAGACGTTTGTGCCAGCTAAACCATTGGAACAGATAATCGCCCCCCGCCACAAAAGCGTGGATCGACAATACGGCGATCAGAATATGCATCAGGGCCGCGCGGGCAACGTCCAGAATGGCGGATAATTCCATATCGGGTAGCATCGCCAGACGCTGCCTTTCGCTCCACATGGCAAGGGTCACGATAGAACCGACGATCGCCAATTTGGCGACACTTTTAATCACCTGAGCCACCGCTCCTTTGCCTAAGACCCGAGCTAGCCCCGCCGCCGGTGAGACGCGCGACATTTTCGGCATCAAATGTTCAAGCGACGGTGTGGGAATATGCTGCAACAGTGGCCCAATGGCCGCCGCTGTGACGGCAATCGCAAACGGCAGGGTCAAAAAGTCCACTAAAGTCAGAAAGAAATCGCCACTCAATCGGCTCATTTCGACCTTCGACGCCGAAAAATGTCCCGCTTGTTCCCAAAAGCCCGTGAGTTTGGCGCCACTTCCGCCCATTATGGAAATTGTGAAGGCAGCTCCGGACAGGATAAACCAAGAGTTGATTTCCGTACTTCGG
Organism: uncultured Hyphomicrobiales bacterium; assembly: GCA_903900975.1. Classification (GTDB taxonomy): domain Bacteria; phylum Pseudomonadota; class Alphaproteobacteria; order Rhizobiales; family Beijerinckiaceae; genus CAIUPE01. The sequence goes on from CAIUPE010000096.1 coordinate 19,113, forward strand.
GGTACGTCACCCTTCGCACGGGCATCGTCGAGTCGCTTTTGGCTCGGTGCTTCGGTTTTATCGTCCTGATCGTTCTCGGCCATTGGCGCTACCCTCCCGTCATTCGGGCAAGCACCGACAGTACATCCATCGCCAATCGATCAACCAATGTGCCCAAAAGGACGATAAGCAAGCCAAAGCCGGCCAAAACCGATAGCGGAACCGCCAGAAACGTCACCTGTATTTGCGGCATCAATTTTGAAACCATACCAAGACCCGCATTCAACAGCAGACCGAACGCAAAGAACGGAGAGGCAATCTTGATAGCGAGCAAAAGTCCATTTCCGGCCGTTTCAATCGCCAAACGCGAGACATCGCCCGTATCAAAGCCGCCTCCCGGCGGCAAAACCATGTAGCTGCCCGCTATCGCTCCAATCAAAGCATGATGGGCATCGGTCAGGACCATAAAGGTGACAACCAATAGCGACATGAACATGCCAAGCGAACTTGATTGCGCGTCATAAGTCGGATTGAGCACCTCGCCCAATGATAATCCTAGCGATTGAGCTATAAATTGGCTGGCCATATCGGCGGCCAATAAAACCAGCCGAACCATCACGCCGATGCCCAGGCCGATGCATAATTCCAAAAATAAGATGCCAAACACACTTGAACCAGACCCAACAGCGGCGCTCAACACCGGCTTCAACGGTAACAACATCAGTAAGGATAAAAACAACGCCAAAACCAAGCGGATGCGCATGGGGACAAATTGTTCACCAATCATGGGCATCAGCATCAAAAGGCCGCCGGTGCGGGAAAAGACGAGTAGAAACGCGATGGCAAATTCTACCGGCAATTGCAGCTTCATTTTGCCTCAACCGTAAATGACGTTACGGCATCTTTATCCACCCGAGGCGATTCGGGAAGCCAAACGCACCATAAATCCAGACAACGCATCACCCATGAAGGGCAATAAAAAGAACAAGCCAAGGCCGGCCAACACCATTTTCGGAACAAAAGTGAGGGTCTGCTCCTGAATTTGGGTAACCGCCTGCAAAAACGAGATCACGACACCCACAAGCAAGATAAGGATCATCAGGGGTCCCGCGGCGCGGGCAAAGGTCATAAGCCCGTCACGGGCAATATCGATGACATCGGGTCCAGTCATAGCAAAGAACTCCTTAAATCGTCATCCGCATGACATCGTCATAGGCGGCCAAAACTTTATCGCGCACAGCCACAAGGGTTTCGATGGCGGTCTCGCTTTCAGCCACCGTGGTTGCTACCGCGACATAATCGGCCTTTCCCGAAACCGCCGTGGAGACCTGCTGATCAGCGGCTTTGGCCTGGCCCTCAAAGGCCGCAAGGCTCTGCTTAACCAGATCACCGAAGCCTGATGCCTGAGCGTTATTTCCTCCTGCCTCTAGCAGTTTCTGGGTCGAGGCATAGCTACCGGCTGCGATCGATGGAATGGCCATTCATCAGTCCTCCTTCATGCACGCAAAATATCGATCGTGCGGGACAAAAGCCGGCGTGTCGCCGAAATCGAATTCAGATTGGCTTCATAACTAAGCTGCGCATCTCGCATATCCATTTGCTCGACCTGCGGGTCGATATTGGGAATTTTCACCGTTCCCGTCGCGTCCGCCGCCGGATTACCCGGATCAACCTTGGTTCCGAACGCTCGAGGATCGCGTTTCACACCAGCAAAAACAACGGTTGTTTGTTGCGATTGCGGCTCGACGACAACCCTAAACACTGGCACCTTGCGCCGATACGGGTCGCCGCCGGGCGTAGAGGCTGTTGAATCCGAATTGGCTATGTTTTCGGAAATCACTTCCATGCGTTTGGTTTGAACTTTCAAACCAGCGGTGGCGATTGAAATGATTCCGCTGAAATCCATCATTTACTTTTTCCCTATCGCTATTTTCAGAAGGCCAAGGCTTTGAGTATAAAGCTGCGAAGCCATTTGATAATCGAGTTGAATATCGGCGAGCTTGGTCATCTCGTCTTCCAGCGAAACGGCATTACCGGAAGGCTTTGTCTCAAATGGAATAGGATGGTTGCTCGAAAGCTCAATGCCGCCATCGCTTCCCACGACATGGGCGGCATCGGTTGCGCGAAGCGTCAAGCCGGAACGGTTCTCATCAGGGACAAAAGGCTGCAAATCTAGCAGTTTGAACCCTGGCGAATTGGCATTGGCAATATTGGACGAGACAAGCGATTGGCGCGCCTGCAACCATTGTAATCTTGCCTTGAGGCCATCCATCAGTGATAAGGACATCGGCTTTCCTACCTGTTATAGAAACAGGCTGGATTATTATGGTTAAATAAATGTTAACCGACGGATCGGTAGGGGTTAGTAGCGTGCAGTCTTTCTTTGGCTTTCCTCTTTCCCAACCACTCGTTTATGTCGCCGCATTTGCGGTGATTTGCATCTTATTAGCAGTTTTTGCCTGGGTTTTGCGCAAAGTCACGGGCGGAACGCGGGTCGAAGGAAATGGGCGCGGACGCCAACCCCGGCTTGGCATTGTCGACACATTTCCAATCGATCGACAACGGCAATTGGTAATTATCCGCCGTGATTCGGTAGAACATTTGCTGCTGGTTGGTGGCACCTCCGATATTTTGATCGAGAGCAACATTATACGGTCGTTAAATGTTGCATCCGTCAGGGAGCCTGCACCTCAAGCCAAACCGTCCGCCCCGATTAATGGCACAACGAACGGATCAAGCTCGGTCCGGTCAGCCAATGTTGCTGAATTATCCTTTGCACCTGAACAAAAAGAGGCCGTTGTTCCGCCGCCGCTTCCACCCCAACCGGCCTTCCCGGTTGAACCGGTCTTCAAGCCGGTCGCTATTCCTCGTGCTACCGATCTGGCCGAAATAGCCAACCGATTTCAAACGTCGTCAGCCAGCCCGCTGATTGCAGAGCGCGAACCGGCAATAGCCCAGTCGGATGAGCCGATTCCGTTGCCGCAGGTGGTTTCGGTTCAGCGCAACCAGGAATTGATATCCGAAGGCCAGTCCATTTCGACCGTCGAACCGATTATACCCAGCGTTGAGCGAGAAGTACCTTCGATAAGCGTCACGCCAGAGGCGCGCGACGCAGGCTCGCTCAATGATACCTTACGCCAATTGCTTGGCCGCACCCGGGACCATTGAGGCTAAGCGCGATCAGTTCGCCAGCTTTCCACATCGATTTATTGACGTAACGTCAATAAAGATGGAAGCGCACTTCGGAATGAGCGTAACTGCTCGCCATGGGACGAATATTTAAATTCGCGAAGTGGCTCGTGGCGCTCGGCATAATACCGTTGTTGTCGGTATCCGCACATGCGCAAACTTTAAGTCTTGATCTCGGACCGACCGGCGGCACCACCGAGCGGGCCTTACAGCTGATCGCTCTGATCACGATCCTGTCGATTGCGCCTGCCATTCTTGTGATGGTGACATCGTTTACGCGAATTGTTGTCGTTCTGTCCCTGTTGCGTTCGGCCATCGGCACAGCGTCCGCCCCGCCCAATACGGTCATCATCAGCCTCGCCTTGTTTTTAACGGCCTTCATCATGACACCAACGGCAAAAGACATATATGCCAATGCCGTCGCCCCGCTGCTGGCCCAAACCATTACAGCCGATATCGCCTTCGAGCGCGGCTCCGCACCGCTACGCAGCTTCATGTTGAAACATGTTCGGGAAAAGGATTTGAGCCTTTTTCTGGATATTGCCAAAGCCCCTCTTCCATCGGGTCCCGAAGCAACACCGCTGACCAGCCTAATCCCTGCTTTCATGATATCCGAGCTGCGGCGCGCTTTCGAAATCGGGTTTTTGTTGTTCATGCCGTTTCTGGTCATCGATCTCGTGGTTGCTTCCATCCTGATGTCCGTCGGCATGATGATGCTGCCGCCGACCACGGTCTCTTTGCCGTTCAAGTTGATCTTTTTCGTCCTTGTCGATGGCTGGTCGATGATCGCGGGTTCGCTTGTCCAAAGTTTTGGGAGTTAGAATTTAGCCGGCCGGCTTCGGCGTGGTGGGCGCAGGTGGCGACGTATCGGCTGACGCTGCATCGGCCCCCAGCCCATAGCGAATGCGATAGGATTTCAAAAAATTATCCAACAAATTCGGATCAGCCTTTTCCTGAGCTACCGCATGGGCCATTGGCATCCGTGCCGCGAGCGGTGCCGTCAACAACCGAAAAACACCGGAATCGGGAGAAGCTGTCAGTTTGCCAGCATAACGCTGGCTGAAGCGTTCACTGGCCAATCGATCATCGGCCAACACATAGGCCGAGGCGGCTCGCAGCGCGATTTTTAACGCGTCGGGTGATAAAGCCCCCTCAACGCGCCAAGAGTCACCCAAAGCAGCCTCGTAATTCTCACCGGCTTGAGTCCAATCCTTGGCCTTCCAGAACACATCCGCACGGGCAATATTGGCCTCGCTTCCGTCTAACCCATCCAGTAATTCACTCGCTGCCTTTATCTCGCCGAGATCGGATCGCGCTCGAGCTTCGATCAAACGCCGAGTTATCCGCAAGTCGTTCGGCAAGCCGTTCGCCCGCGTCGCCGCAAGGACGCGTACGGCATCAATCGGCTTTCGTTCGATCAGATAAAATGTGGCCAAACGAACCGCAGCTGCCGCGCGAGGCAGACCATCCAGCCGATATTCAATTTGATACCGCAGCAATTCGGTGGCTTGCGGAAGGAGATCAAGATTAACCAGCCGTTCGATATATTTGCCGACCAACTCGTCGGCCCGCCGCCCTGTCGGCATGAACTCGCGAAATTCCATAAACAGCGCCACAGCATCGACCGGCGAAATCGAATCCGGCTGCTCCCCGCCAATCAACGCATCAAAGCGCAGGGTTACCTCTTCCAATAGCGGCCTCACCCCGTCGGTGTCGGCATAAAGCCGGTTCAACCGCTGGACCGCCAGAAAAGCATTGCGCCACTTCTTTGTGTCCAAAGCAACACGGGCGGCCAACGCCAAAAGTTTAGCCTCCAGAAAATCACCACGCCAAAAAAGTGCCAAATTCTCATAAAGGGCCAAAGCCTTGGCCGGATCCATTTGCGCAAGCCGCAAATCAAGCGCTGCCAGTGAGGCTGTTGCCCTAACCTCGACACCACGCGCTTTGTTTTTGCTCAGCCCTTCATAAGCCTTGTGCGCCTCTTCGAGCGCCCCCGACGCTTCCTCGATCCGCGCCCTAAAATAATCAAGTATATCGGGTGGTGCACCGGTGATCGAGGCTCGCAAGGCCTTTTCCATATCATTGGCGAGCCCCCAGTCTCCCGACTCAACCGCTGCCTCCGCAAACGCAACCCGCAAGGCTAATTGAACCTCGTCGGGATAAAGACCCAAAATGGTGCCGGACTGATGATAATCACCAAGCGCTTCCGCAAAGCGCCCATTTTGGACAGCGAGATAAGCCCGCCAGAGCTGCGCCTCCTCATTACCCGTCAGCCGGATATCGGATAGATTATCCCACGCCGCGCGCCAGTCGCTCCCCAGTGCCTCATAAATACCCAGTTCCAGCCGATCCCGCGGCTCGTCGATCGTTTCAATCCGACTATCGAACCCACTAATAAAAGCGGCCGCCGCTTCGCGATACAACCCGTTCGCCGCCAGAAAACGGGCAAGTTCTTGTCGGCGCCTCTTTTGGTCATTGATCGGCGCCGATGCCGCAACATCCATCAGTTCCTTGCGACGATCCAGAACCGTCAAGGTTTTATCACGATCCCACCGTGCCCGATTGATGACGCTTCGCGATATTTGTTGCGCCCCACTTTCCTGATCGGCATCGGCGAGTGCCAAACCATCGGAACGGCTAACAATCACTTGTTCCACCGATGCGTGCATTTCAATATCATCGGCAACCGGAACGACTGCCAACCCCTGCGCAGACGCCAAGACATCAAATTCCGGAAAATGACGCAACCGGCTAACACCGATATGGGTCAGCCGGGTTGGTGCGACCATGATTTTATCACCCACAACCGGGTCATCCAGCTGGACAATATGGCCCACCGCCGTCAATCCGGCATCCAGCTGATAGCTACCGTTTGCCCCGGGTACCGCCGTCAGCGGAAGCTCTAATGGCAATTTGTCGGCATCCTGTGAGAGGCGAACCGACATATCCTCACCAATCGTGCTGATACTCGGGCTAAGCAGTCGCTTGCCTTCAAGCCGGACAAAATAGAGCGCACCCTTCCGGCCTGAACGGATGTCCAATGGATCGTCCATGGTAGGCGAGAAGCTGCCGTGCAGCACGGGATCGATTTTCAAATCGAAAGCGAGCCAAACGGCGTGTGCCCTTGAAAAAACGGCGATTGGAACTTGATTGAAGCCATTGAGCGATATTTGGGGCGTTCCTGCGTCATCGGAAAACACGATTTCCGGTGGCCGATCTGACACGGGCACCTCGGGCTTTGTATTCGCTACCGCCTCTCGATTTCGGGCGACGCTCGGCTCGGCCAAGGTCGCCCCGGTAATGATGGGCTCCGGCTGGGTTGGTATACGATTGAATCCAACGCCCTTGAAGACGACCTCGACGACAGCACCCCCATCCTCGATCCGAGCCCCGAGTTTGACACCCTCGACGGCACCGATCGTGACCACCAGTGAACCATCCCGTGTTTCGGCAGCAACCGATGCAAAGCCTCGCGGTAACTCAGCTCTCAGCCGGGCGAGATCAAGTGACCACTTGCCTGAAAACCGCAAAATCGCCGATGTATCCGTAGTTTCAATATGAACCTCGTCGGCGACCATGCCGCGAAACATCAAACGAGATAGATGGGACGAACTGGCCATATCGACCGTCAACGTCCGGTGGTTGTCGACCTCAGCTGATTTGGTCATGGCATCCGCCAGCCGGGCTTTTCTCGAAAGCCCCTGCACCACGTCGATTGGCAGGGGCGGAACAGGTCCTTTCCACCCTATGGGCAATAGATCGACATAGAGGTCGTTGCCCGCTTCAATCAAATTAGGTTTCACCGCCTTTGCAAGCGCCATCCGAATCGCACGCCGATCAGGATCAATGCGGGCTGCCGAAATATAGCTTGGAACTTCAAGACCTAAACGCGATGGATCGATCTTGAAGGCATGATCAAAGCTTAAGACCAGCACGCCATTGGACTGACTCATATCGACCACAGGCAAATGATCAAATGAAAAGACAATCCGACCAAAGCCCTGCATGTCCATCCCACGCATCTGCGCGATCGGCATATCCTCGCCAGATTGTGCCCGTACGGGAGAAATCGCGCTGGAACACAGGCACAGCAATGTGACGAGAAATCCCAGATTTCTCCTAAAAAGGCAACAAAGGTCGTCATGCCGCATCAAGCACACCCTTCCGATCTCAAAGCTAACAGACTTGAGTGACGTAACGGAATATAGAGGTTGATGTCTTAATGAATAGCTAGCGGACCTTCGGTGCTGACACATCCGCCAATTCGGGCAATTCGCCCTTGCCAGCCCCCTGTCCCGGTGACGGATTGGCCAAGACCTGCAAACCGAGCGTCAGCTTACCTGCAATCGCGGGATCAATCTGTGCCAAAACTTCCGCAAACTTTTTCGGATTCATACCGCTGGCAATTGGCAGGACGGCTTTAACATCCAGTTTTTCGAAAATACGGGCGGCATCTTTCGGCTTCATCGCCTCATAGATCACAATTAATGGCTTGAGGGTAAGTGCATCCGCCTCCTTTTTTGCCATATCGTCTTTTGTCGTCTCGTCGAGAGCCTTTAACTCAGCCATGCGGGCTTCCAGCTGCTTTTCGGCAGCAGCCAAGAGAGCCTCGCGATCATTTTGCTCTTTATCGCGTTGATCGAGCGCAGCGCGACGTTCCTGCAACCGCTCCAACACGGTTCGGTCAATGTCTTCCACATCGGGCAAATTGGGCACGGCCTCTTTGGGAACCGTCGATGACTTCTCGCCTTCCGTCGTTGGCGGCTTATCGGTCGCACCCGTAACAATATCACCTTCGGAAAGCTGTGGCGATCGTGCTCCCAATACGAGGTGTGCAATGGATATCCCGAGCCCCTGCTCAGCTGAGGCTACTGCCCATCGGGATGAAACATCCTTCATCTCCGGCAAAACCTTGATGAGATCGGCACCAAGCAAGAGCGCCAACGCCATTGTAGCCAACGGAACCGGACGGATAAGCACGCTTCGCATTAGCTTAACGCCTGCCGCGTCCGCAGCGCCGCGAGACGAGAGGTAAGAACGGAAACAGGATGGTCGGACGCGACATAATCTGCTGACACGCCAAGCCCAAAGTCAGCCGACGGTGCCTGCGGCTGGGTATAAACGGGGCGGGTAGAACGCGACGCATGCGGCTCGCTAACACTTGGCACGTGCATGGGTTCGCTAGCAGATGTGGCCGTCGAGGAACGGTTACCCAGTTCATGCAGCAAATGTCGCAAGGACGAAACCGCGCTTTGCGCCGCGCGCGTCGATTCAGCCACATCGCCCATCAGCGTTCGAAAGGTTTGCTCCTGTGCACGAAACGCCCGAATACGGCGCTCAAGCACAATGCAGTAAATCAAGGTAATCGCGATCAGAAGATCGGTGGCGACGGTTAAAATGGCGGAAAAAGTCATAATTCCCTCTTGCTTTGCGATTGGGTGGTAATTGGACCGGTTAGCCGCAGCGCCATGCGATCGCGGGACCGGCCCATCAGCCCGCCGGCCAGCCTGTTGCCATTGCTTTGCAACGAAACCGGCGCATTAAAATCAATATCCAACGGAATGGTTTGCCCCACTTCCAATCCCAATACCTTGCGCAATGGCAAGCGGAACTCTGCCAATACCGCCTCAAGCAGGATGGTCGAATGGACCACCGACTGCACCAGATGATGGCGCCAATTGCTATCCCCCGCCCCAGACGCATCGTCCTCTTTGGGTCGAACCAAATGTTCAATCGACGCAAAGAGTGAAAAGGGAAAAAGGAGATCCAGCATACCGCCTCGGCGGCCGAACATCACCTGCACCCGCAAGCGAATGGCATTATCGGTAGGCTTGCCAAGGGCCACGAGGCGGGGATTTGATTCGATCCGATCAACGGCAAAATCAACCTTCGTCAATTCGCTAAACGCTTCCGTAAAGGACGACGATGCTGTTTCAGCCAATTTACGAAAGAGCTGAATCTCGATCGTCGAATACGGGCGCGACATCACCGGTTCGCGTGAAGCTGACAAACCGCCGCCCAACAAGATGTCAAAAAATGCACCGGCTAATTTGGCATCAATAACGCCAATTCCGAGGCCGTTTAACGTCCGGGAATGCAACACCGCCACCAAAGAGGGGAGCGGCAAACTGCCAATACCCGTCGAAAGGCGTATAAAAGAGAGCTCAATGAGCAAAATATCGATATTACCAGCCACCACTTGGCGCAAACGCCGGGTAAGAGTGTCGACAAACGTCTCCGCCACCAAGCGCATCGCTGGCGAAAATCCACTGTTAATGGTGGAAGGGTCTGCTAGCGCATCTTTACCGGATCTGCGATCCCCCGATGGGGGAATACCCATAAGCCGATCAATCTCGTCATCGTTCAATACCCCGTCACGGACCAGAGCCGGACTGCTATTGATCAAATCATCCATCATGCGCGACCAAGGATCGCGCGTCCCTGCCTCTCCAACGGCGTTAACGGCCAAATCATTCATTGAACCAGCAACTCCTTGATCAGGATGGCCTCAACTTTTTTCGGCTGCACCGCGAGATTAACGCGCCGCAGCAGCTCCTCTTTCAACCGCAAAATCGCCGCGGATCCTTGCAAATCCATTGGCCGCATCTCGCGGAGATAGACGAGAAAAATATCCTCGATCCTTGGCTGCAACGCTTGGATGGCCGGCAATTCTTTGGCATCGGCGATTTCAAGCGCCACATGCAATTTCATCATCCGCGGGCCGCTAATCGTTGCTTGCGCATTATCCGGACTGATCCCGATCATAATGTCCTTGACATCGAGAAAGGCCGTAACCTTTTTCTCCGCTTCAGCATGGTCAGCTTTGTCTTTCTTTGGCGCGAGTAAGAAAAAATAACCTCCAGCGCCTGCGCCGATCAGTACCACCGCCACAATAAGGATCAGTACCAGCTTGCTTTTCGGTTTAGTCTTACCCACCTCCCCCGAGGAGGATTCCTGATCTTGTGCCATATCAATGATACTTCCCAAACGGCATATAGCGATCAACGATTCGTAATCGCGCTATAAATCCTTGTCTTTTTAAAGTTAATGATTTCTTAAAATTGAAAAGAAAGTGGAATTATTTGCCTTTTCTTTACGGCAACATTCACCCGATGATTTATTTATACAAGATAGTGATAAATTATTAAGTCGATGAAAAACATATATTTTATCTAAATTTATCGTTTGGCATGTGATCTGCATTAATTGCTGTGGAAAATCTGACCGCTGGGGAGCGGGTCATGAATTTTCCGATCGAACCGGGCCTCCCGTGTCGGTCCGGCCATCGAAGGAGAGAGCAGATGGATAATGCACAACTTGTCGGCCATTCCCGCTTGCATGTCTTGCAACAGCAATTGGATGTCTTGGCCAACAACATCGCCAATGCGGCCACGACGGGCTTCAAAGGCCGTGGCATGCAATTTGGCGAATATTTAATGCCGCAAGCCAAGACAAATGCCTATCGCGGTGACGCCCGCTCGATTTCATTTGTGGTTGATCGGGGCGCTGCCCTTGATTTTACGGATGGCCCGCTCGAGCGCACGGGAAACTCGAACGATATCGCTTTGCGTGGTTCAACGCTTTTGGCTGTTAAAACCAAAGCGGGCGAGCGCTATACCAGAAACGGATCCCTTGCCACCAACGACAAAGGCGAAATTGTTACCAGCGACGGCCATGTCGTTCTTGGCGCAGGTGGCCCGATCATCGCGGATCCCGCCGATGGACCATTGGAAATAACAACCGATGGTACAGTCTCAAACCGGAGCGGTCCTGTTGGTAAACTCAAACTGGTTGATGTCCCTGACCCATCACAATTGACCAATATCGGCGCCAATCTCTTCAGCGCAAGCAAGCCATTGTCGGCCTCGAAAACACCGGAAATCGTTGTAGGCGCGCTTGAAAAATCAAATGTCCAGCCGGTTCTCGCGATGAGCCGCCTGCTGGAAGTAACGCGCGCGTACAGCGCTCTCGCCAATGCCATGCAACGCCTCGGCGATACGCAAAAAGGTGCACTTGAGCGCCTCGCAACGGTCCCGAGCTAAGGAAACGATCACATGCTTGCCCTTTACACCGCATCGTCCGGTATGGCCGCGATGGAAAAAAACGTCGAATTGATTTCGAACAACATCGCCAACGTCAAAACCACCGGTTACAAACTTCAGCGCCCCCTGTTTCAAGACCTGCTCTACCAGACCTTGAAACGCGCAGGCTCGAGCACTTCCGACGCCGGCAATGTTCTACCCGCAGGCATTGAAATTGGCTCCGGCGTCAAACTGGCTTCCACAGCCCGAAATATGTCGCAAGGAACCAATACGGCCACCGATCGCAACATGGATATCGCCATCCGCGGTGAGGGCTTTTTTCGGATCCAGCTTCCCGATGGTACCATCGGCTTCACCCGCGACGGATCCTTTACCACTGACGCCCAAGGCCAATTGGTAACAAGCCAAGGCTACGTTCTGGACCCCGGTATCACGGTTCCATCAAACGCCACAGGCATCGCCATCAGTGCGTCGGGCCTCGTCCAAGCCACTCTTCCCACCCAATCGGCACCGCAAGACATCGGTAAAATCCAGCTGACCCATTTTGCCAACAAAAGCGGCCTTGAAGCCATCGGTGATAATCTGTTCGTTGCAACCGGCGCATCGGGCGACCCGATTACGGCCGATCCCGGCACTGACGGCTTAGGCGATCTGCAGCAGGGCTATCTCGAAGAATCAAACGTCAATGCCGTCACCGAGATTTCGGCGCTCATCACCGCGCAGCGGGCATACGAGATGAATTCGCGGGTTGTTACCGCTGCCGACCAGATGGAACAAACCACCACCCAAATGTTCAAGGGCTAAGTCCATGATGAAAGTCATTCTCGCTTCAGCCGTCGCCCTGTTCGCGTGCCATCTATCGTCCAGCCAAGCGAACGAACTTTCCGCTCCGGTTCTCCGTTCACTGGTCACGGTAACCGGCCCAACCGTGTCGTTAGCCGACCTAGTCGACGGCGCCAACTTGCCCTCGGACAGCCTCTTTGTTGCCCCTCCTCCTGGTCAAAGCGGTACCATCCGTGCAAGCCGTGTAGTCGAAGCAGCCCAGCGTGCCGGCATCAAGGCCTTGCTCGGCGATATATCGGGCTGGATCACCATCACCCGTCGTGGTCGCCTGATCGGCGCCGACATGATCGCAGCCGCGTTAAAGGAGGCGATCCGGGCCAAAGGCGCAATGGAGCAACCCGATTTCACCCTTGCCGATGGCGCAACGCTTCCCGATCTCTATGTCGAAGCCGGCGTGCCGGGCGGACCAGTGATCTCGGACTTGAAAATCGACCACGACACGTTGCATTTTTCGGCGAATGTATCGGTACCGGGCAGCGCAACGCTCGCCAAAGAACCGCTTCGGCTGGATGGACAGATCGCCGACATTGTCGACATTCCCGTTACAATCCACGCCCTGAACAAGAACGATACGCTATCGGCGAGTGACGTCCGGATCGAAAAGAGGGACCGCAAAACCCTCGCTGGGATCATGCCTGTTAAACTTTCGGGCTTGGCTGGACAAGCGGCGCGCGGCGAAATCATCACCGGCTCGATCTTGACCGAAGACCTCGTGATGAAAGCCGTTCTGGTCGAAAAATCTATGGCCGTCAGCGTCACCTACGCGGTCGGCGGTCTGAGACTCACCTTGCATGGCAAGGCCAACGAGTCAGGCGCACTTGGCGACGTTATTCCGGTCCTGAACACACAATCCAAAAAGGTCATTTTTGCAACGGTCACGGGGCCGGCATCTGTCGCCATTCCGTCCGATGACGAGATGCCAGCACTGGGCAAGCAAGCGGCAAATACGCTGCAATAAGGAACTCAAGATGCGTCATTCCCCGTTCACACGTAGCGTTTGTCTGCTTTTCATCATGGAAGGGCTGATAAGTTGCAATACCGCCGAACGCTTAGCCTCCGTTGGCCGCGCGCCCGCATTATCGGCAATTGATGATCCAACCGCGAGCCAAGACTACAAACCCGTGCATATGCCGATGCCGGAACCAATCCCCGTGTCCCACGCCGCCAATTCTTTATGGCAGCAAGGCTCACGCAGCTTTTTCAAAGACCAACGCGCACGCCAGATCGGCGATATTGTAACCGTCAAAGTCAATTTTAAGGACAGCGCGGACATTGCCAACGAGACCAAGCGCGCGCGCACCAATTCCGATTCTATGGGCGTGCCCAACCTTTTCGGACTTGAAACCCAAACCCAGCAAGTCTTACCCGGTGCCAACCCTTCGTCGCTGGTGAGCGCGACCTCGGCCACCTCAAGCGATGGTGTCGGATCGGTCAAACGAGCCGAGACGCTCACCACCAATGTGGCAGCCGTCGTCACCCAGATTTTGCCGAATGGCAACATGGTGCTCGAAGGCAAACAGGAAGTTCGCGTTAATTTCGAAATCCGTGAGCTAATTGTCGGCGGCGTCATCCGCCCCGAGGACATCGAGAACGATAATACAATCGATTCCACTAAAATCGCCGAGGCCCGACTGGCTTACGGTGGACGAGGGCAAATCAGCGATGTGCAACAACCCCGTTACGGCCAGCAGGTGATGGACGTTATCTTGCCCTTCTGACGGTAAAAAAGTCGACGCCGCAACGCTCCCCGCTTTGACCACGGCCCGGCTTGTGCGCCTCCCGTCTCTCCTGCGGGGGGCGCTTTTTTTTTCGAAAGCGGCTAAATGCCGTCAATCGTCGCGATGAACGCGTTCATTACGCTCGTGGCGTTCCTGTGCCTCAATCGACAAGGTTGCAATCGGACGGGCATCCAAGCGTTTGATCGAGATGGGCTCGCCTGTCTCTTCACAAAAGCCGTAGGTGCCTTCTTCGATGCGGCCCAACGCCGCGTCAATCTTGGAGATCAACTTTCGTTGGCGGTCACGCGAACGAAGCTCAATCGAACGATCCGTTTCAGACGACGCACGATCGGCAAAATCCGGATGGTTCTCACTGTCATTTTGAAGATTGGTCAGCGTTTCGCGCGACTCTTTCAAAATATCATCCTTCCAATCCAGAAGCTTTTTGCGGAAATACTCCCGCTGCCGCTCATTCATGAAAGGCTCGTCTTCGGTCGGCCTGTAGGAAGTTTCAAGCGATTCTGCGGTGCTCATCATTCTACCTGTTGGTCAATATCTTTACGAAGCCAGAGGGCAATGCAGATTAGCCATCACCCCGTGGCTTTGCCGCGCTGTCTGTTAGCGCGAATTTGATGACGATGCTACGACAATCCGGCATTGCAGGTAGTTATCGGCCCAATTTGGCAAGCTCGACTGCGGCCCGCGTATCGATAGCGTCAAGCAAGCTGCGCAATTGCGGACTTTGATCCGCTTGCCGTGCCTCATTCAGGCCAGATTGGATGGCTTGGAGCGCTACGGGATCGAGTGCACCTGCGAGTAAACCGGCCTTTAGCGCTCCCAACGCGTCGAGTAAGGCGAATCCACGTCGCGCTGCTTTGTAGCGGCGGCTTCGTTCAGGCTCGATCTCTTCCTGTAGCGCCATAAGCCTCTGCAGCGAAGCCATATCGAACACGCCTGAGGTTCCGGCGAGCGATCGGGCGGGCAGCAAATCGCCCTCGACCCGAAACGAAATGTCGTTCGGTGCCGCAAGCCCAGACGCGGTTCGGACCGGCTGTCCGATTGGCACTTGGCCGACAATTCGCATTTAAAGCCTTTTAATCCTTCAACCCAAATAATCTCCCAACACAAGAAAATCCCTAACGATTTATCGTAAATATTTTCTTAATTTAGCCGGCAACTCCTGCCCCAGCCCGTTAAAAATTTCCCCGCCAAAAGCAACAAATCGGCTCAATGCTTAAAATTATTCCGATCATTTCATTGAATTATCAGCCTTTTTGATGTGGCATGGACTTCGCTTACCTAACGGCATGCCATCATAGCGGTGGCGATGGAAACCAATCTTATGCGCGTGTTGACCCGATTATTGCTGCCCCCCCTTCTTGCCCTTGGCCTTTGGCAGAACGTGGCGCAAGCCGAAACATCCCGCATCAAAGATTTGGCGTCGATTGAAGGCGTTCGCCAAAACCAGCTTGTTGGCTACGGTTTGGTGGTCGGCTTGAACGGCTCAGGGGATACGCTGAATAACGCGCCTTTTACAAAACAAAGCCTTACCGCCATGCTGGAACAGAGGTGGCTCGGCTTGTTTGAACAGTTTGGCGGGTCCGGATAAGTGGATGACTGCCTTTGTTATGCTGCCAGCGGGATTGCCTGCAGCGTATTGAAGTAGGCCTCATCCGGGGTTTTTCTGTCAAGGCTCGAATGAGGTCGTTTCGTATTATAGAAGTCGTCAATGTAGCGTCCGAGTGAAGATCGGGCTTCTGGAACATTGTTATAGGCCCGCAAATAGACCTCTTCGTATTTAATGGTTCGCCAAAGACGCTCGACAAAAACATTGTCCCGCCAAGATCCCTTGCCATCCATGCTGATCTTGATTTCGTGCTTGGTGAGTAGATCTGTAAAAGCGATGCTCGTAAATTGACTGCCTTGGTCCGTATTGAAGATCTCGGGCTTGCCATAGTGCGCAAGAGCCTCTTCGACAGCTTCCAGACAAAACTCGGTTTCAAGCGTGATCGATAACCGCCAAGATAGAACCTTCCGGCTAAACCAATCGACAACGGCAGCGAGATAGACAAAGCCCCGTGCCATCGGGATGTAGGTAA
>CAIUPE010000097.1 GCA_903900975.1 uncultured Hyphomicrobiales bacterium
AGCCAGCATTAAACGTAAATGTAATATCCAGTTCCAGAAAGAACCGGCAAAAGCTGCCACCTAACGGGGATTAATGATGGATTTGGTTGATCTCGGAGCAAGCGTCGGAGCTTTCGCAAGATTGCTATGGCGATCGTTGGCCACCAGTCTGATTTTGGGCGTAATGCTTTTAGGAGCGCTGGTTGGTTACACGGCACGTCCCCTTGCCGACTTGTTCTGGGATCATCCCACTGCTGCTAAAATACCAGTCGAGATAGTCGGCGAAGGGAGAACTGACGGCCCTGACGCTTCCGTGAAAATAATCTGGCCTGACCCAACACCGATTAAGATCATACCCTTTGAGACCGCCAACAGTATCGCTCCTCTCGTTCCCAATATGGGCGAACCAAAACCTGTTAGAACTTTTCACGTTAGACCTAATGGCAATATCATTGATCCCGATTAGCCCGACGTTTTCCATTAACTTTTCATTTACCATGCCGATGACGCTCGTCTGTTCCATGACAAAATTTGTCACCTTGCTCAAATAAGACCATTCTCGACGAGAAAGTATTGAGTCGGGTTTGAGCGATGCAAAACAAGTTCTGGGGTGTCATCCGCCGTTTGGTTGTCGGACTATCAATATTGATAGCGCCTGTTCTATCGCTCCTGGTGACGGCTGACCACGCTTCGGCCTACGTTCTCCTCCAAGACGGATGTCGAACCTATGAGGAGCAAGATACTTGCCTCCGGAAGGGCTCGCTGTCCTTTATCTTCATTTTTAATGATATCGGCTTCGACGAAAGCTGGTTTTTTAAACGGCTGGATAAACTATGGCCCGCTGACAAGAAGCTGCCAGTCGTCTATTTGGAGTCCCACGGGGGCAATTCAGACGCTGCTTTTGAAGTAGGGCGTGTTTTACGAAAGCGTCAGGGCATTGTTGCAACGGGTAATCCGTTCACCGGCATTGACCGCTTTGAATGCGACTCGGCCTGCTCTCTGATTGCCATAGGAGCGGTCGAGCGGCACCTCAAACAGGTTGGCCTGCATTCCGGCCACTACACGCTGAACCGTTGCAAGAAGAACGAAAAGGCCGTTGCGCTCAAGCCCGAGGACGATCAGGAGCTATCAGACTATATCGACGAGATGGGTGTTGATCCGCGCATTATGAAAATTATGAGCGATACACCTTATGACAAGATGACAGACCTGTTTTTCGAGGCCAATGAGCCTGCAGATGGTCAATTGATAAGTCAGCTTGGCTTTCACATGGCTTCAACGCCGGAATTCCCGGGGGACGGGTTTCCTAAAGCGGCTGTTCATCGCGAAAAGTCATTCGCGCAGGTTTTGCGTTATGCTGCCGAGATGGGGAACAACGAAGCGGTTCTGGGTCTTGCCGATTATTACCTGTGCGATGGTCCCAAGCGGACACCTGATGTCAAAGCGGCAGCGGATGCGCTGAAGATTGGCCAACTACGCGACTTCCACGAGGCGTCCTTTCGTCTGGCTCGAATGATGGAGCAGGGAAAACTGGGCCGTCACCGTTTAAAAGAAGCCATTAATCTGTATCGGGAAAATGCAGTCTTTGGCGATGGCCAATCAGGCGCCAGGCTTGGGTGGCTTCTCTACAAGGGCCGCGGGGTTAAGCAGGATAAAGCCAAGGCGCTTTATTGGTTCAATCAGTCTGCCAAGAATGGCGGCCCCGAAGCCTATGGCGCTCTATGTAAAATACACTTCGTCAGCAAGCTCGTGCCACATGACGATATCGAAACTTATAAATGGTGCGATCTCGCGATAGCCACGCTGCATGGCGGGAAGATGAAGCGCGAGGCTATCAACTACATGCACAAATTGGCGGACCGTATGTCCGACGCCGATATCGATAAGGCGAATGCCAAAGAAGAAGCCTACGCGGGCTACAATAAAAATGGCTGACTTGAAGCGTCAATAATCGTCGAAAAATCACAAGAAGCGATGGCCGTTTAGGCAAAGGAATTTACAATGAGACTTGCAACAAAATTTAGCGGACTTTTTGTGTTGGCATCGCTTGGCGCAATTTACTCAAATACGGGTCCAGCCTTTGCCTATCCAATCGTTTCAACCGATTGTAAATCCGATCCTGTTGCCTGTGCAAAGGGCGGCAAACTGGAAGCTGTTTCGATCTACGGGCAAATCGGCTACGAGGACTTCAAATTTTTCGAAGCACTTGATGAAGCTATTCCTGCAGATAAGCCCTTTCCAAAAATATATGTCGATTCAGAGGGTGGCTCGGGATACACCGGCATAACGATCGGCCGCATACTGCGAAAGCGTCATGCAACCGTCGAAAGTGGCTCACCTTTTATTGCCGATCCCTTCATCGAGTGCAGTTCTGCGTGCGCCTTCGTCGTCGCTGGTGCCACCACTCGAATTGTGGATCGTATTGGTGTCCATCAAGGCCATTTAAGCATATTTCATGGACCCCGGAATTGGCACTATGACCCATTGCCGGACGATTTAGCCGAAGAAGACTTCGCCTATTTTTCCGAGATGGGTATCGATCCCGAGATTAAAGATATTATCAAAGCAACACCGGCCGATAAAATGACAGACTTCTATTTTGTCCCGGGCGAACCCGCGACAGAACAAAAAATTGTCAAGCTGGGCTTTCGCAATAGCAATGAACCCGATGGGAATCTGGCTAAAAGGCCTGCGTCCGAGGACGATATGAATCAGGCCCGTGAAAACAGATCCATTGCAGCCATCCATTACGGCAGCAACTTCGCCATCCATGACTACGTTACAGAAATTTGTTGATTTCCACTTAGAATTGAGCCGGTTTAGCGAATAATTTCCACTGAGAATTGAGCCATGTGACCCTTCCCCGGCGTGCTGCACCATGGGGAGCAATGGAGTGATACACATGGGACTTTTGAACATAATTCGAC
>CAIUPE010000098.1 GCA_903900975.1 uncultured Hyphomicrobiales bacterium
AACCGCATGGGTGTCTTTCGATACCAGCGTGATTGGTGCGCCAATGGCTTTGCCCAGATCGGCGGCGAGCGTCTTGAAATCCTCGGCGGCATTGGCCGACTGGACGGTAAGCTTGGCTTTACCCTTTTCAGGGCGCGTATAAATCGCGATGCCGGCGCTATCAGGCCCGCGATCGGTCATGGTGATCAGCATATCCGTCAGCATCGCGCCCAATTTAGGCTCAAGGCTCGCATCTTTTAGGAAAAGTCCAACAATTCCGCACATGGGGTTCCCCCTCACTTTTCATGTAGACGAAAACGTAACACCGAAATTTTTGATATTCAACTGGCAAGAAACTTTTTTAACTAGCGGTTAAGGATTCCTCATCGTGCCCAATGGTATCGCGTTCTTACGCCGACGCCAGTCCAATGAATGAAAATTTTTTTCCGCACGTGAAAAAAAGACT
Organism: uncultured Hyphomicrobiales bacterium; assembly: GCA_903900975.1. Taxonomy (GTDB): domain Bacteria; phylum Pseudomonadota; class Alphaproteobacteria; order Rhizobiales; family Beijerinckiaceae; genus CAIUPE01. The sequence goes on from CAIUPE010000098.1 coordinate 446, forward strand.
TTGCGCAAAGCTAAGACTGTACCAAACTGGCTTCCGAGGGAAAGTGTTTGCCCATCCAGCATACCGGTAGCCTCGGGGGACGTGGACAGCCGGAACCGATGCACAATGGCCTAAAGCCTGGTGCGGGGAGAGGATGAGTAGTCACCAACCGGTCGGATCGGAGCCTCGCGAGCGAGGGGTCGGGCGGCGTCAATCGTTCCGGACTGTTTCAGAATTTTCGTTTTTCTGGGGCCTAACCGGATGTTTTAAAAATGGGGGTAGATTGATGACTTCGGAGACTCAAGGCGGTGAACTCCACCGCACGATTAATTGGACGGGGGCCTTCTGGGTTGCTAGTGGCGTGCCGTCGCTTGTGTTGTTTTCCATCGGCGGTATCGCCGGTGTAGCAGGTAAATTGGCTTTCCTCGTCTGGGGAATTTCTATTTTGATGGGCTTCTTTCAGTCCTTTACCTATGCCGAAATGGCTGGCCTTTTTGCCAGCAAAGCGGGCGGACCGGCCATTTATGGCGGCACGGCCTGGATCCGGTATTCCAAGGTTATGGCTCCATTGCTGACCTGGTGTTACTGGTATGCATGGTCGCCGGTGCTCTCGCTCGGCTCGGCACTGGCTGCGGGCTATATCCTCAACGCTTGGGCACCTATTCCAGCCTTCACCGATGCTTCGCCGGAAGTAATGGCGTGGTTGGCAGATCCCGCCAATGCAGGCAAGGCCGTAGCCGATGCCATCACCGCCATCACCGAGTTGCACACGCCCGCCATTCAGTCATGGGAACTCGTTTCCTTTGCGGTGCCGGGTTTTGGCACCGCTCATCTGAATTCCACCTTCTTTATCGGCGCGCTCATCATGTTGGGGATATTCTTTGTCCAACATCGGGGCATTTCCGGTACGGCGATGCTTCAGAAATGGATCGGCGTTATCGTTGTCGCCACTCTTGTTACTGTCAGCGTTCTGCCGATTTTGACGGGCAAAATGCATTGGGACAACTTCGCCCATCTCGTCCCGCCTGCCGCTTTGGCCTCTGCTGAAGACGGCTCGTGGAATATTTATGGTTGGACGCTGTTCTTGGGCGGTCTTTATATCGCGGCCTGGTCAACCTATGGCTTCGAAACGGCCGTGTGCTACACTCGCGAATTCATCGACCCGAAGACAGACACGTTTAAGGCCATCTTCTATTCGGGCATTCTCTGCGTCATTCTCTTCATTGCCGTTCCATTTACCTTCCAAGGCGTTCTCGGCCTTAATGGTATGTTGGAGCCTGGCATTGTGAGCGGCGCCGGTATTGCGGATGCGGCAGGTGACATGGTCGGCGGCGGTGCCTTCGTCCATGCGATATTGGTGATCTTGATGATCTTGGCCCTCGTGCTCACGATCATGACCGCCATGGCAGGCTCTGCCCGTACACTATATCAGGCCTCGCAAGACGGCTGGCTTCCTAAATACCTCAGCAAAGCCAACAAGCATGGCGCGCCAGATCGTGCCATGATCACCGACTTCATCTTCAATCTGGCCGTGCTTGCCATTGCATCGGATGCGACGGGCTTCTTCTTCGTGCTCGCCATTTCCAACGTCGGCTACATGACCTTCAACTTCCTCAACCTCAATGCAGGCTGGATGCATCGTGTCGATTCGGGCCATCTCCCGCGTCCTTACAAGGCTCCAAACTGGTTGATCGGCTTCAATACTCTTCTGGCTTTCGCTAATGCCGTTCTTCTCGGTGCAGGTGCGAAGACTTGGGGTTATTCGACCGGTCTGTGGTGGGGTTTCGGCATGACGCTTCTGATCATCCCGATCTTCGCCTATCGCCATTACGTGACCGATAAGGGCAAATTCCCCGAGAATATGCTCTCGGATATGGGCCTCGAAGGTCAGGATCTCGGCGAGAAAAAGGCCGGCATGTTGCCTTACCTGACAATCGTCGCTGGTATAATCGTCGTTCTGATCTCGAACTGGGCGTTCCCGCTTCCTCCATCGTGAGGGCGAAGGCGATCGCTTAACGGCATTATGGAAAGGGCAGCTTTCGGGCTGCCCTTTTTTTCTTAAGGGGATCAGCCCAAGGGCGATTTAAATTTTCCCTGTGGGGAATAATTTTTGCACATCAAGGTTGATTTCCATCCATATTGCTTTCAAACTGTCTTTGACCAATGATTGTGTAGGGGGAGAACACATGACGAATTCTTGGAGATTTTCGACGCTTGGCGATCGCCACCGCGCACTCGGTTCCAATCTGGAAGACTGGAGCGGCATGGGCACGGCTTGGAGCTATGATGCCGATCCGGATGCCGAATATATGGCCATCCGCACCAAAGCGGGCCTTATGGATGTTTCGGGTCTCAAGAAAGTTCACATTACCGGCCCCGCCGCCAGCCATGTCATCGAACGCGCTACAACGCGCAATGTTGAAAAGCTGATGCCCGGCAAGGCTGTTTATGCCTGCATGCTTAATGACGCCGGCAAATTCATTGATGATTGCGTGATTTACCGCACGGGTCCGAACACCTTCATGGTCGTGCACGGTTCCGGTCAGGCGCATGAGCAATTGACGATGGCGGCCACGGGGCGCGATGTCTCGATCCGCTTTGACGACAATTTGCATGATCTTTCGCTGCAAGGCCCGCTGGCCGTCGATTACCTCGAACAACACGTCGAGGGCATTCGCCAGCTTCCCTATTTCGGCCATATGCAGACCTCGCTTTTCGGCAAGCCTGCGATGATCTCGCGTACCGGTTACACGGGCGAGCGCGGCTACGAGCTTTTCGTGCGTGGACAAGATGCGCCGATGGTTTGGGATCGCATTCTGGACGAGGGCAAGAGCATGGGCATTATTCCATGCCGGTTCACCACGCTCGATATGCTGCGTACCGAGAGCTATCTCTTGTTCTTCCCCTATGACAATTCTGAAATGTACCCGTTCGACAATGAAGGCCCCGGCGATACGCTGTGGGAACTCGGACTCGATTTCACGGTATCGCCGGGCAAAGTCGGCTTCCGTGGTGCGGAAGAGCATTACCGCCTGAAGGGCAAAGAGCGCTTCAAGATTTGGGGCCTTAAGCTTGAAGGCACCAATGTGCCGGGCAATGGCGCGCCGGTGTTCCAGAATGGCAAGAAAGTGGGTCTTGTGACGCAGGCGATGTATTCGCCTTTGAACAAGCACAACATCGCGATTGCGCGTATTCCTGTCGATTGCGCCAATGAAGGCACCAAGCTGACGGTCAATTGTGCCACCCATGGCGAGATCGCTGCCACAACGCATTCGATGCCGTTTTACGATGTCGAGAAAAAGCGCCGTACCGCCAAGGGTTAAGCTTTTTAGCGGCTGATCATCAACGCGCGCTGGGCGTCGTCCAGCGCGCGTGTCCACAGTCAAAGGTGACGTAGGACCATGACCAAAACACAGTTTGAACCTTCGATGCGCAGCCGTCCGGTGTATGGCGAGCTATCGCCCCGGTCCGGTTCCGGCCATCTTTTTGTTGCCGATGGTGAGGGTGCCGAAGCCATCATCGATCTTTTCCAGAAGGCGGGTGCGCAAGCCGCAAACGTGCTGGAAAAATCACATATCATTTATATGCCGGGACCAAACGGAACAGATATGGGCGCTCGACTTGAGGCACTTGGTGCGGCGCAATATCATCGCAGTCCCAGTTTTGCCTCGGCGCAATCGCGCCTCAAAAAAGTCCTGTCCGATGCCCATATGGGGCTGCAAATTTACCTGGCCGGAACGGAAGGCTTGATCGGCCAAGCGCAACGCGACGTCATCGAGGCCGGGTTGCCGCATGAGGCCGTGCAGACGGAACATCGCGGATCAACCGTTCGCCGTGTCCAATGCGTGCATTGCAAAGGCATAACGGAAAATGTCCGTACCGATCCCTTTAAATGCAGCCATTGTGGGTTGAACCTTTTTGTCCGCGATCATTATTCCCGCAGGCTAGCGGCCTTCCAAGGCGTCAACATCGATGCGGAAGATCCAGGCCAAGTTCCTGATGCGGTGGAGCGGTTTAAATGAGCGTCAAAGCCC
>CAIUPE010000099.1 GCA_903900975.1 uncultured Hyphomicrobiales bacterium
CCCAGAATATGTGCTGACGGACCCACTAATCACCGCAAGTGAGGCAGCAGCCGAACGCGGTCAAGGTGTATCAACTTTCTGGCGGGACGTAAAAAACGGTGTAGCGCCAGCTCCATACTATATCGGTCCTAAAAGCCCCCGCTGGAGGCAGTCCGAAATCCGTGCATCTGTTGAGGCTTGTAAAAAGGCCCCAGCCTCAACCCTAATCCAACTTGCTGCATAAAACGCAACAGACCGTTCCTCGGAAAAAGGAAACGGCCTGCGCGTGTTTGGTATCTGTAGGAAGTTCCATTCATAGCAGTCTGCATTCACAATTCCAAGGGCGGTCATTGATCAGAAAGGATCAATGAAATGAATACGGTTACCGTTACTCTCTTTAAAAACAAGCTGTCCAACGAAGGCGAACCAAAAACCACATCATGGGCCGACTTCGCTCAACAATTTAAACATCAGGTCGGACCTAAAGATGGTCTAGCCTTTACTTGCGGCACATTCGTCGGAAACCATCGGAAGGCACAAAATGCACAGATGCGGACATTGGTGGTTCTGGACGCGGAGCAGTTGAAATCGTCTAAGACAGGCGGATCTGGCCAGCGGCCTCCATCCGTGGACGTATTAGCGGACAGGCTTAAGAAGCTCGGTTGGTCAGCGGTGATTTATACCACCCATAGCCATAAGCCAGACGCGCCTCGTTATCGTGTCGTTTTGTTGCTCGACGCTCCATTTTCCATCGGAGAGGAGGAGGCCAATCAAGAAGCGCTCGAACATGATCGCCTGCTACCGCTGCTCGTTGCCGAAAAGCTTGGTATCGTGGATTGTGTTGATCCATCCAAATTCGGTATTGCATCGTTATTTTATACACCGCGTTGCGATGAAGATAATCTCGAGTTTGCTCAAGTCGAGGTTATCGACGGACGTCCGCTTGTTATGGAAAACTTGTTGAAATTGGCAGTTCAACAGGCAGAGGCAAAGCGGTCGGCGAAGCAACATCATGTTGAAACTGTAGCAAAAGTAGCAGTAGCAAAGCGGTTCTCCAAAAATTCGTCTGGCATGTCGCTGATCGAAAAGCTGACGCTACGGCTGCCGAAATTGGCTGAAGCCTTAGTGTCGGCTGGCTACACTTTTTATCCCAATGTAGGTCGTTGGCTTTCGCCATATTCCCAATCGGGTATTGCTGGTGTTGTGGTTATCAACTGCAGTGATGGCGTTGAAAGGGCCTATATCCATCACGCCAATGACCCTTTGTGCGGAGCAAACGAAGTCTTTGGAGCAAAGGCACATGACGCTCTTGATATTATCATTGCTTCTCGGTTCGGAACGTCTGAGTTGGATTTCAGGCGGGGACTAGGAGTACTGGCAAGGGAATGCGGCCTTGATAATGCCTACGGAGAAGCTTTTGGTGACTGGACACCCAATCAGCACCAACCGAACAACGACAACAGGGGGAAAAATGCTGACGATCCGTTCAACTGGCCCGATCCGTTACCTTTTATCATGAAGACAAAAGCAGCTGATTACCCATTAGCCGCCCTACCAGAGGCGATCAGGTCGGCAATTCAAGAAGTAGCTGATTTCGTAAAAGCGCCCATTTCGATGATCTCTTGCTCGGCTTTAGGTGCTATGTCATTGGCCATTCAACCTCAAATTGATGTGAAACGTGCTGAAGGTCTGTCTGGTCCGTCGTCACTCTATATTCTCGTTATTGCTGACAGTGGTGAACGGAAATCTAGTTGCGATAAACATTTCACTGATGGCATTCGTCGCTATGAAAAGGATGCGGCATTTAAAGCCAAGCCCAGCATCAAAAAATACGAGACTGATATCGAAGCATGGGACATGAAGGTCAAAGGCGTCAAAGCCCA
>CAIUPE010000100.1 GCA_903900975.1 uncultured Hyphomicrobiales bacterium
CGTCTCCATGGTTGTGTTGCAACTCCATGAAATACCAGAATGGGCAACCCCTGCTCGGGCTAGTCCCGGCAGGGGTTCTTGACCGTCACTCGCAAACGAATTTCCAGACATCAGGTTACAGTACCTAAGGGTATCGCGTTAGCAGTGCGTTGGGGCAACAAGCCAATTGAATTTGAGAAGGGGAAGATGGCGATACTTGTTGAGAGTGCTGCGCAACTGCCCGCAGTGTTTGAGCAGTTGATACTCGGTGCTGCTAACGGCGACTTTGATAAGTTCATCGCTGAGATGAATAAGCAGCGTGTGGGCTTTAAGAAACGGGCTGCTTGATGGGATGATGGGGCAAGTGCTTATTGCGCTTGTCCCTTCCTCTTCACCGCTGGCATCCCGCCAAGCGTTGTAGCCATGCTAATGGGTGTCGCTTGTCTGCCGTAGTAACTCTGTATCATCTGCACACTCGTGCCCATGTTCCGTGCTATGTCGTAGATGCCAATGCCACCGCGCAAACCCATCACAGCGTAGAAATGCCGCAGACTGTACAAACTGAATTTCTCGCCTTGTGAATTTGTGCGCATCTCTGCTTCGTCAATCACCTTATCAAACTGGTCAATCAGCGTGATGACTTTAGTGCCCGTCTTCATCGCAAACAGCCACTCATCAGGTTTCGGCTTGTCACGTCTCGCTAGCATTCTATCAACGTAACGCACACAGATAGTGCGTGGTATCACGTCACGCTCACCCGTCTTGCCGCGCACGATAAAACGATAGTTCTTACGTCCCAGTCCATCTGTAAACGGTTGGACGTCTTTGATGCGCAGATTATTTGCCTCACCCACACGCATGCCTGAGTTTGCGAGTATCAGCACATAATCACGCAGCAGTTGTCTGGTGTAGAGATATTCAGGTGTTGGACAATTTTTCTCCCATTTCACCAACGCACGCCATAACTGCCGATATTCCGTCAGTTCAAATGCAGGACGGACACGTTTCTTTTTCGGTGTGAACGTGAATGTGGGGAGTTGTGTTTTGCCTCTGTAGCCCTTGTCATGCGCCCATTTAACGACGGCTTTGCCCAGCATCATCTCCCACTGTAGCGTCTTGTCTGTGGGATTGAGGCGGGCATTCTTTGGGCGTTCGGCTTTTGGTATGTTGTGATAATAGGCACGTCGCCATTCTAAAAACTCGCTCAGCACGATGTTATCAATGGCGGTGAGTGGGCGCTTGCCTGCATACGAGACCCAAAACTTTGAGACACGCTTTATCTGCCGCAGCATATAGATAGAGGTGCGTCCTTGCTCATGCTGCGTCTGTCTGTACGCCACATATTCGTTTATGACGTCACTAAATTTCTTTGTTTGTATTGGTAACTCATGCTCAGTTTGGAATTCAATTTTATGGACGAGTTTCTGCGCGGCTCTGACAGCGACTGCTTTGTTGCCCGTTTTAAGTGAGCGGTAGACGTACTTGTTTGGGGCAGTGCGGACACGTGCGTAAAACGTGCCGCCACGCTTAAAGACAAGCCCCAGTCCGCCTTCTACACGTACCTTATCGTCCATAGCCGCCTGCATAGGTTTTGCATAGGTTTGCGTATGAACGACACTTTTGCACAGGTGCTGCACAGGTGCCATCGGCGAGCTAAGTCATTGTTTTTATTGTGATTTAGAGGACGCCGTGACAGTGCTTGTATTTCTTACCCGAACCACACGGACACACTTCGTTACGACCGACCCGTCCCCATGTCGCTGGATCATTAGGGTCGCGCTCGCTCGCAGGTACCGGCGGGGGGGCAAAAGCGAGTTCTGCTAAAGTCTCCTCGTTTTCGCCCGTGACAGGATCATTGTGGATCGTCTGCATAACAGGCGGCGGAGGCGGCGACGGTGCCTGGAACATAACCTCGATCCGCATCAACTGGCCCGTCACCTGCTCGCGCAAATGGGTAACGAGGCCATTGAACAGGTCAAAGGCTTCCTGCTTGTATTCGTTTAACGGGTCTCGTTGCGCATAGCCACGCCACCCGATGACCTGCCGCAGATGATCGAGCGTCACCAAATGCTCGCGCCAGAGATGATCCAGCGATTGAAGCAGAACCTGCTTTTCGACATAGGTCATCACATCGGGCGTGTTTTTCTCGATGCGGCGGGCATAGCCCTGATCGGAGGCTTCCCGGAGGCGTTCGCGCAGCTCCTCGTCGGCGATGCCTTCTTCCTTAGCCCATTCGGCGACGGGGAGATTGAGGCCAAGTGCTTTCGAAACGCCCTCTTCCAACGCCGGCACATCCCATTGCTCGGGATAGGCACCTTCCGGAATGCTTTTGGCGACCAGATCGTCTAGCACCGCATGACGCATTTCGTCGATCGTGTCGCGGACGCTTTCCTCCGCCATGAAGTCGCGGCGCTGCTCGAACACAACCTTGCGCTGGTCGTTCATGACGTCGTCATATTTCAGGATGTTTTTGCGAACATCAAAATTGCGTGCTTCTACTTTTTGCTGCGCCTTTTCAATGGCCTTATTGATCCAAGGATGGATAATGGCCTCATCCTCGCCTAGACCCAATTTTTGCAGCATGCCGTCCATGCGGTCGGAGCCAAAAATACGCATCAAATCATCTTGCAACGACAGGAAGAATTTCGAGCGGCCCGGATCGCCCTGACGGCCAGAACGACCACGCAACTGGTTATCGATACGGCGGCTTTCATGGCGCTCGGTGCCGACAACATAAAGGCCCCCGGCTTGCAACGCTTTCTGCTTCAACTCGGCCACTTCCGCACGGATCGCGGCTTCTGCCGCATTGCGCGCTGGGCCTTCTGGCATGTTCACGAGTTCATGACGGATCCGCATGGCGATATTGCCACCAAGCTGAATATCGGTGCCGCGACCGGCCATATTGGTGGCAATGGTCACCGCACCCGGCACACCGGCTTGGGCGACAATATAGGCTTCCTGCTCATGGAAACGGGCATTGAGAATTGCAAAGGTTTTGGAGGGCTTGCCCGTCCTAGCGGACTCATAAAGCGGTAACAGCGCCTTCGGATCGGTAAAGTCGATGACCTTATACCCGTGCTTTTCAAGCGCTTCGCCAAGATGCTCGGATTTTTCGATCGAGGTTGTGCCGACAAGAATCGGTTGCCCCTTCTCAACAGCCGCTTCAATCTCGCGGATAATGGCGCGGTATTTTTCTTCCGCCGAACGATAGACCTCGTCATCCTCGTCAAGACGGGAAACAACAAGATTGGTTGGGATTTCGACCACGTCGAGCTTATAGATGTCCATAAACTCGTCGGCCTCGGTAGCCGCCGTTCCGGTCATACCTGCCAGTTTGTCGTAAAGGCGGAAATAATTCTGGAACGTAATCGAGGCCAAAGTCTGGTTTTCAGGCTGGATGGCGACATGCTCTTTCGCTTCCAAAGCCTGATGCAACCCTTCCGAATACCGGCGACCCGGCATCATACGGCCTGTGAATTCGTCAATAATGACGACTTCATTGTTGCGGACAATATAATCCTTGTCGCGCTGGAAGAGCGAATGGGCGCGCAACGCCTGATTGACGTGATGCACCAAAGTGGCATTCGTCGCATCATAGAGCGAGCCTTCTTTCAGAAGCCCCACTTCGGCGAGCAATTCCTCGATGCGCTCATTGCCGGCTTCGGTCAGCGATACCGAGCGCTGCTTTTCATCCAGATCGTAATGTTCGCGCGTCAAACGCGGAATAATCACATCAATCGCGTTATAAAGCTCCGAGCGATCATCAAGTGGACCCGAAATGATCAGAGGCGTGCGCGCTTCATCGACCAAAATCGAGTCGACTTCGTCGACAATCGCGAAATTATGGCCGCGCTGCACCATCTGATCGAGTTCGTATTTCATGTTATCGCGAAGATAATCAAAGCCGAACTCGTTGTTTGTGCCATAGGTGATATCGGCGGCATAAGCTGCCTTGCGCTCGCCGTCATCAAGGCCATGGACAATCACGCCGGTCGTCAGACCCAAAAAGCGGTAGACTTGACCCATCCATTCCGAATCGCGGCTGGCAAGGTAATCGTTCACGGTAATGACGTGCACGCCCTTGCCCGACAGCGCATTGAGATAGGTAGCGAGCGTTGCCACCAACGTCTTGCCTTCGCCGGTCTTCATCTCAGCAATCGAGCCTTCATGGAGCACCATGCCGCCAATCAGCTGGACATCGAAATGGCGCTGACCAAGCACGCGCTTGGCAGCTTCGCGAACGGTCGCAAAAGCAGGGATCAACAGCTCGTCAAGCGATGTGCCCGCCGCTATCTGAGCGCGGAATTCATCCGTCCGGGCCCGGAGCGCGTCATCTGACAAGGCAGCAACTTCGCTTTCCAGCGCGTTAATGGCCTGAACCTTGGGGGCGAATGTCTTCAAACGACGATCATTGGCCGAACCGAAAATCTTTTTGGCGAGTGCGCCGAACATCGAATACCCTTTATTATCCATCAAATGCGGGCGAACCCGAACATGCTGCAAACTGCTTTGCGACCTCTATAGCCGCAAACGATTTCCAAGGCGACCATCCTGACGGATTTTGATCAAATCGTTTTCTATACATAGGGGCTCGGCGATTTTTTTCAAACCGGACCCGTCGCAACCCTTGCAAGGAGCCGCAGCTTCCGTCATGGCTTCACAAAATCAACCGTTGTAAAATTAGGCTCTTCGCGGATTTTAGTGGGTAATTTTTGGTTTTTTTCATAATTTTGACAAGCCTGCGGTTACAATTTTGAGCTTGAGATATTCCTCGTCTCGGATGCCGTATGCTTTTCTC
>CAIUPE010000101.1 GCA_903900975.1 uncultured Hyphomicrobiales bacterium
CCTCAAAGCCTTCTTCGAAAAACTCGTCGCAACCGGAAAGCCAAAAATGGTCGCACTAACCGCTCTCATGCGAAAAATTATCGTCATCGCAAATGCACGATTGAAAGAATTGAATCTTCAATCAACATGGTAGATGACGGAGGAGCGAACACCCCCCTTAATTCCGCCCTGATTCAGCTTCAGTTCATCAGCCGCATGCTTTTAGAAACGCAAGGATCGGATGATTCAGCCTCGTCTTTGGCGCCTATTGGTGCTAACGGGACAGGAATTGGCCGAATTTCCAGAAAAAACTGGCTTTTGACTCATCTCGAAGGATCACCCCCTTGACGACTTACGCCCTTGTCGGAGCTTCCGGTTACATCGCGCCACGCCATATGAAGGCGATCAAGGACACAGGCGGCGAGCTTGTCGTGGCCTTTGATCCCAATGATTCCGTCGGCATTTTGGACAGCCATTTTCCAGATGCGCATTTCTTCACCGAGTTTGAGCGCTTTGATCGCCATGTTGACAAGCTGCGGCGTCGGGGTGAGCGGCTCGATTATGTCTCGATTGCTTCGCCAAACTATCTCCATGACGCGCATTGCCGCTTTGCGCTGCGTGCGGGCGCGGACGCCATCTGCGAAAAGCCTTTGGTGCTGAACCCTTGGAATATTGACGGGTTGGAAGAGATTGAGGCCGATACGGGTAAGCGGATTTACTCGATTTTGCAGCTTCGCCTGCACCCGGCCATCATCGCGCTGCGCGATAAATTTGCCAATTCCACCAAGCGCCACAAGGTGGAACTGACCTATTGCACGTCGCGTGGGCGTTGGTATCACGCCTCCTGGAAGGGCGACGACTCCAAGTCGGGTGGTGTTGCCACCAATATTGGCGTGCATTTCTTCGATATGCTCGGCTTTGTGTTTGGCGGCGTGAAATCTAACATCGCGCATTTGCGAACAGAAGAACGCGCGGCAGGCTTTATCGAGTGTGAGCGTGCCGATGTGAGCTGGTTCTTGTCGGTGGACCGCAATGATCTACCTGAAAGCGTGCAGGGCAAGAAGACGACCTATCGCTCGATCACGGTGGATGGCGAGGAGGTTGAATTCTCCGAAGGGTTTACCGATTTGCACACGCGCTCTTATGAGGAAATTCTGGCGGGCCGCGGCTTTGGCCTGAAAGAGGTGCGGCCCTCGATTGAGATCGTTTCCACCTTCCGGCATCAGGAAATTGCGAAACGTTCAGGGATCGTTCATCCCTTCGCCGATAAAGCCTAATTTATGAGCGAAATGAGGGAAGATCCGCGCTTTCCCGGTGTCCTTATCCATGTATCGAGCTATGTCGATGATGGTGCGGTGATCGGTCGTGGCACCAAAATTTGGCATTTCTGTCACATCCTTGCGGGGACGGTGATCGGCGAGAATTGCTCAATCGGCCAGAACGCGATGATCGGCCCGAAGGTTTCCATCGCCAATGGCTGCAAGATACAGAACAATGTCTCGCTCTATGAAGGCGTTGTGCTGGGCGATGACGTGTTTTGTGGCCCATCCTGCGTGTTCACCAATGTCATCAACCCGCGTGCGAATGTGAGCCGCAAATCCGAATTTAAAGCGACGCCTGTCGGCAAGGGTGCAACGATTGGTGCGAATGCCACCATCGTGTGCGGCCATGAACTCGGCGACTATTGCCTGATTGGCGCCGGTGCCGTCGTCACAAAAAATGTACCTGACTATGCGCTGATGGTGGGTAACCCCGCAAAGCGGATGGGCTGGATGAGCCGAACAGGTGACCGGTTGGGCGCTGATCTGAAATGCCCGGCAACGGGTGAAGCCTATTACCTTAAGAATGACAACCAGCTTGTGCTGGCCGATTAGGAGCAAGACTCGTGGATATTAAAGGCAAGAAATTCGTTGTGATTGGTGGCGCGGGTCTGATTGGTTCGCATGCGGTGGATCAGCTCATCCAGGAGGATGTCGGCGAGATCGTGATCTATGACAATTTCGTGCGTGGCACGATGGAGAACCTTGCAGGGTCGTTGAAAGATCCGCGGGTGAAAATTTTCGAAGCCGGTGGCGACATCACCCATACTGATATTCTGGATGCAGCGCTGAAGGGTGCTGATGGTGTTTTTCAGTTCGCAGCGCTCTGGCTGCTGCAATGCCATGACTATCCGCGCACGGCCTTTGATGTGAATGTGAAGGGCATGTTCAACGTGCTCGATAGCTGTGTTCGTAATGGTGTGAAGCGTCTGGTGTGGTCATCTTCCGCATCTGTTTATGGCGATGCAGTGGAAGAGCCGATGACGGAAGATCATCCGTTCAACAACAAGAATTTTTATGGCGCGACAAAAATTTGCGGCGAGGCGATGGCTCGCGCCTATCACTTCCGTTATGGCCTCGATTATGTCGGCTTGCGCTATATGAACGTCTATGGCCCGCGTCAGGATTATCGCGGTGCGTATATCGCCGTGATCATGAAAATGCTTGATGCGATTGATCGCGGTGAAGGCCCGACGATTATGGGAGATGGCTCGGAAGCGTTCGACTTCGTAGCCGTTGAAGATTGCGCCCGCGCGAACCTCTGCGCGATGGGTGCGACGGCTACCGACCGGTTTTACAATGTTGGTACCGGCAAGCGGACGTCATTGAAGGAAGTGGCGGAAATGCTCTTGAACCTCACGGGCTGCAACCAGCCGATCAACTACGCACCACGCTCGGCGGCAACCCTTGTGAGGAACCGCGTGGGCTCGCCGGTTCGTGCGTCGAAAGAAATCGGGTTTACGGCGGGGATTGATCTGGAAGAGGGCTTGCGCCGTCTCATCACCTGGCGCGAAGGCCATAAGAGTGAAGTTGCCGCACGCCGCGCCAAATCTGCTGAATAAGGATTGTTTTGAACATGGCTATCGAAAAGAGAACCGTCCAGATTGCACTCCCCTCAATGGGCGAAGAAGAATGGCAGGCCGTGCGTGGCCCGATTGAATCGGGTTGGCTCACACAAGGCCCTAAAGTGGCCGAGTTTGAAAAGCAATTTGCTGCGCGCCATAGTGTGCCGCATGCACTCGCCACAACGAGTTGCACGACGGCGTTGCATCTTGCTTTAGCGGCGATGGATATCGGCCCCGGCGATGAAGTGATTGTGCCTTCTTTCACATGGGTCGCAACGGCGAATGCGGTGCTTTACTGTAATGCTGTTCCGGTGTTGTGCGATGTTGATCCGCGCACCAATAATATCGATCCTGCTTCGGTTGCAGAGAAGGTAACGGAGCGCACGAAGGCGGTGATGCCGGTGCATCTGTTTGGCCTCTGCGCCGATATGGATGGCTTGCGCGCGGTGTTGCCCAAGCATGTGAAGATTGTCGAAGATGGCGCTTGCGCAGCAGGCGCATCTTATAAAGGCACGCCAGCGGGTGCGTTGGGCGATGCAGGGTGTTTCTCCTTCCATCCGCGCAAGTCGATTACGACGGGCGAGGGCGGCATGATGACGACGGTGCATGATGATGTGGCGGCGAAAGCGCAGGTGTTGCGTAACCATGGCGCTTCCGTGTCTGAAGAAATGCGGCATCGCGGGGCGCAGCCTTATTTGCTGCCCGACTTCGACGAATTGGGCTTCAATTACCGCATGACCGATATTCAAGCCGCCATCGGCCTTGTGCAGATGACGAAGCTTGATCGCTTTATCGATGAGCGCGATGTGGCCGCGCGTCGCTATCGCGAAGAGCTTGCGGATATCGAATGGCTGCGTCAGCCGGTGGTGCCAAACGATGTGCGCCATGCTTGGCAGGCTTATGTGACGTATGTTGACCCGAAGCTTGCGCCGATGCCGCGCAACGAGATTATGGCGAAGTTGCATGCGATGGGCGTGGCCACGCGTCCCGGCACGCATGCGATCCATATGCTCGGCTATTATCGCGACCGCTACAACATCAAGCCGGAAGATTTCCCCGGTGCGAAGGATTGCGAAAACAATACGATGGCGATTCCGCTGCATAACCGTATGTCGGAAGATGATTATTCCTACGTCATCGAATGCATCCGCTCGATTGCCAAGGGCCACTGATCATGTCGCAACCGCAATGGTTATCGGATTTGTTGGGTGTGCAAGTTCCCGCTGAAGGCGCAAGTGCAGTAGCCAATGGCCGCCAGATTACGACGGTTGCGGGCATACCGCGTTCGGCTGAATTTGTGTCTGCCGCGCAAGAGCAGACACGCGAAACTTTCGGCTTCAAATGGGCCAAGCGCGATACGTTTGAAGGCTCGGTTGCTGATCATATGCGCACCTGGTTGGTGCAGAAATATGGCGATGTACCGTTTGCGCCATGGTTTAAAGAACATGGCGAACATCCGATTATTCTGGATGCGGGCTGTGGTGCGGCGCTTTCCGGTATTGCACTCTTTGGCCCAATGATGGATCGCGTGCATTATTTGGGTGTGGATGTTTCGACAGCCGTTGATGTGGCCTCCGCCCGCTTTTCAGAACGTGGTTGGTCAGCCGGATTTATTCAGGCCGATTTGAACCAAATTCCGGTGCCAGAGCGCTCGGTTGATATCGTGTTTTCCGAAGGCGTTTTGCACCATACCGATAACACGTTCAATGCGCTGGCTGCTGTCACTAAACATTTGAAAGTTGGCGGGCGTGTGGTGTTTTATGTGTATCGGAAAAAAGGTCCGGTGCGCGAATTCACCGATGATTATATCCGCGACAAGCTTCAAGTGATGACGCCTGAGGAAGGCTGGGCGGCGATGGAGCCGCTTTCCGAACTAGGCCGCATTTTGGGTGAGTTAAACATTGAGATCGACATTAAGCGTCCCGTTGATTTGCTGGATATTCCAGCCGGTAAAATCAACCTGCAGCGCTTCTTCTATTGGCATGTGCTAAAGGCGTTTTATCGCCCTGAAATGTCACTTGATGAAATGAACCACATCAATTTCGACTGGTTCGCGCCCAAAAATGCGCGGCGTCATACGGTCGACGAAGTGCGCGGCTGGTGCAAGGAATTGAACCTCGAAATCGAGCACGAATTCGCGGAAGAAGCGGGCATTAGTATCATTGCGAAATTAGCCAAATAATACCGTCATTGCGAGGAGCTTAAGCGACGAAGCAACCCAGAATTTTTCTGAACCATCAACTGGGTTGCTTCGCTATTCGCTCGCAATGACGATCATAAAGCGAGAATAAAAAAACATGTGCGGCATAGCAGGCATCTATCATTTTGACGGAACGCCCGCGTCACCTGTGACGCTGAAGGCAATGACGGATGCGCTTGTTCATCGCGGCCCCGATGGCGAAGGCCAATTCACCGATGGGCCTGTGGCACTCGGCCATCGCAGGCTTTCGATCATTGATCTCTCGGATGCCGCTCATCAGCCGATGCCTTCAGCCGATGGCAAGCTGGTGATCACTTATAATGGTGAGGTTTATAATTTTCAGGAACTCCGCATCGATTTGGAAGCTAAAGGCCATTCCTTCCGCTCACGCGGGGATAGCGAAGTGGTGGTAACCGCCTTTCGCGAATGGGGCTTGGATGCGGTTTCGAAATTCAACGGCATGTTTTCGATTGCGCTATGGGATCGGGCGAATAGACGCCTGACGCTCGCGCGTGACCGGTTTGGCGTTAAGCCGCTTTATTATTGGTATGACGGCAAGACGCTGTTGTTCGGCTCCGAGATCAAAGCATTTATGAAGTTTCCGGGCTTTAAGGCCAAGCTCGACCCGACGCATCTCGCTGAATATATGACGTTCCAGAATTTCATCTCGGACAATACGCTGTTTGCGGGCGTGAAGATGCTGCCAGCAGGCTCGACGATCACGATTGAAGCGGGCATGAAAAGCCTGCCCGAGCCTGTGCGTTATTGGGATTTCCGCTTTGTCGAAGATGCGTCGATCACCGATCGCGCAGAGGCCGAGCAAGAAGTGGATCGGTTGTTCCAGCAAGCGGTGAGCCGCCAGCTGATCTCGGATGTGCCGATTGGTTCTTACCTCTCGGGCGGTATGGACTCAGGTTCGATTACCGCGATTGCAGCACGCCAACGGCCGATGCTGCATACGTTTACGGTTGGCTTTGATATGTCATCCGCCTCTGGCCTTGAGATGGCGTTTGATGAGCGTCGTGCGGCTGAGCGCATGTCGTATAAGTTCAATACCGAGCATTATGAAATGGTGCTGAAAGCGGGCGATATGGAACGCTGCATGCGTTCGCTCGTTTGGCATTTGGAAGAGCCGCGGGTTGGCCAATCCTACCCCAATTATTACGCTGCCAAACTCGCAAGCCGTTTCGGCAAAGTGGTGTTATCGGGTGCGGGTGGTGACGAGCTTTTCGCTGGCTATCCCTGGCGCTATTACCGCGCGGCGAGTGCGCAAAATTTTGATGAGTATGTGGACCGCTATTACGAAAATTGGCAGCGTTTAGTGCCAACGGAATCGTTTTCGGATTTGATCTCGCCTTTGGGGTCGGAAGGCCGCAATGCCGATCCACGCGCGATTTTCCGCAATGTGTTTTCGGATCACGATGCGGAGTTAAAAACGCCGCAGGATTACATCAACCACTCGCTCTATTTCGAAGCCAAAACCTTCATGCATGGTTTGCTGGTGGTGGAAGACAAGCTCTCAATGGCGCAATCGCTGGAGAGCCGTGTGCCGTTCCTCGATAATGATCTGGTTGATTATGCGGGCCGCGTTCCAGTGACCATGAAGCTTGCCAATCTCGGCGAGGTTTTGAAGCTCGATGAGAACACGCCGGGCTCAAAAACCGCGACCTATTTCGGCAAGACCAATGATGGCAAGCTGATCCTGCGTTCGGCGATGTCGAAATATATTCCTGAGGATGTGACGCAAGCCTTGAAGCAGGGCTTCTCGGCACCGGATGCGAGCTGGTTCCGTGGCGAGAGCATTGACTATGTGCGCCGCACGCTGATGAACCCGAATGCGAAGCTCTGGACTTATCTTGATCGCACCACGGCGCAGGCGCTTATTCTCGATCATCTCGAAGGCCGCCAGAATCGCCGTCTGCTGATCTGGTCGCTACTGTATCTTGAAGTCTGGCTGGACCTCTTTGAGGGATGAGCATGACCGATAAAGTCTCCGAACTCGGTGAGTTGCTCAAAGCGTTGCACCGGCGGCGTGATGACGAATTGCGCTCGACCTATAACCGCAGCCTGCCTTTTGCGGATGCGCAGTTTGATCGTTGGGAACGCGCCACGGTATTGGGCTTTGGCGAGAAGACGAGCATTTATGATTCCTCCATTGTGATGGGCGATGTGCGCGTCGGGGCCAACACCTGGATCGGCCCGTTTACGATGCTCGATGGTTCGGGGGGCGGGTTGACGATTGGCGATTATGTCTCGATCTCGTCAGGCGTTCACATCTACACGCATGACACGGTTTTGTGGGCCGTATCGGGCGGCGTGCAAGCAGCCCGCAAGGGCGCGGTATCGATTGGCTCGAACACTTATATTGGCGCGCAAGCGGTGATCATCGCGGGCGTTACCATCGGCTCGCGCTGTGTGATTGCGGCCAATAGTCTGGTTAACCGAGATGTACTCGACGGAACGATTGTAGGCGGCACGCCGGCAAGACATCTCGGTCGTGTGGAAGGTGAAGGCGCTGACGCGCGCTTAGTTTATGACGGCAAGGAAGCAACCATATGAGCGAGGTTCAGGACAAACCCCGCCGTCTCATGATGATCGGTTATAACACGGTTGATGAATTGATCCGTGATGGCAAAATCCGGTTTGATGATCCCGTGTCGCTTGAGCTGCAATTTAATCTCGGTCGCATGTTCGACGAAGTGATCTATGTCGTGCCGTTCGGCCGCGAGAATATCGAACGCCGGATTGATGACACCACGATCTATCGCGAGCTGGCGTTTGACCGTTCAGAGCGCGGGTTAAAATTAATTTGGAACGGGTTGAAGCATGTGGCGAAAGCCCGCGCCTTTATGGATCGCATTGTTGCGACACTGAAGCCTGATGTTGTGCAAACCGTAGGCCCGCACATTCCGGCAGCAATGGCGCTGATTTCGCCGCGCACACGGGCACTGCCGACGGTGTGTATGATCGAAGCCTACTGGGAAGATATTTTGCCCTTCCAGCAATATTTTCCAAACGCGATTAAGAAGATTTTGCCGTTCTGGTATCGGATCGTTTATCGCCTGTTTCCGCGCTACACCGGCGCGCCTTCGCTGGCACCCGCTTATTACACGTCGAAGGGCATGGATGCAGCACGGATTGCGCCATGGATTCAGCCGCTTGATTTACGCGAAGTCGAGGGTGCCGATGCAGCCGATGCACCCGAAGCGGTGAACGCTTCCGCCCATCCGCGCATTGTGGTGCTGGGTCGGTTGCATCCGGAAAAACTCGCCGTTGATGCCTTCGAGATTTTTGCCAAAGCCGTTTCGCCAAGCCTGCCGGGCACGTTGATTTTTGTTGGTGATGGCTTGGATCGTCCGATCATCGAAGCCCGCGCCAAGGAACTTGGCTTGAGCGACCGCGTGGTGATCACCGGCCTTATTCCTCACAAGCAGGCGATGAATGTGCTGAAAGCCTGTGAGCTATCCATCGCACCGATGCAGGGCTCCGCTTTGCTTGAAACGCTGGCTGCTGGCATTGCAACGGTTGCCTATGATCATGAAACCCATGCAGCCTTGATCACGAGTGGCGAAAATGGCGTGTTGGTCAAACATCGCGATATCGAGGCCGCAGCCACCGTGTTGCAGGATTGGCTGCGTTACCCCGATCATGCCAAGGCCATGGGCAATGCCGCCAAGACTCGCGTCGAGCGGTTGTATAATGTCTCCGCCATGCGCGATTTGCTATTGGAACCCTTCATTGCCGCCTATCAACTCCCCAACTATCGGGCGTTGCGGGCAAAAGAAGCGCTGTCAAACCGGAGCCATTTCTCATGAGGAAGCGGCTTCTTTATGTTGATATCCATGCAAGCTTCATCAACCCGACACGGAGCCTTCTGCCGATCGCTCTGATGCAGGCTTGCGAGGTAACGTTTTTTGGTCCGGGCCATGTCTCCTCCGATGTGTTGGCGCGCGGACTGCCGGCCTTTATCGATGCGTATGGCCCTTTTGATGTTGCGGCTTCCAATACACTTGTGCTGTTTGCCGAAACTGCCGATCCGGTGCGTTATGCTGCAGCCGTTCAAGGTTCTTATGTCTATGAGGGTCCGCAGGAAGATTTGCTTTTTCTGCCCATCATCGCACGGCAATTTAAAGCGCTGACGTTGCCGCGTTTGGCCATTCTGCTTGAAAATGATTTTTACAACTGGACCGAACGCGAGCGGGATTGGATTGATAGTTTTGCTGATGTGTTTGTCGGCTTTGGCGAAGAGTTCAGCCCGTATAAATCAGAGTTACCAAATTTGATGAGCGAACGGTTTGGCCATCTCGCAACTGATATCTGGTCTGATTTCTGCCGCCACAATCAAAGCCGCGTCGCGTCGCTTTTGCATTTCGTTTCTGATTCCGAAATCGACCTTTCACCGCTTTCGCTTCGGCCGAACCTCTGGTCGATTATGGGTATTCAGTACCATGCAAGGGGCGTGGCCCGCGACCATTTGGCGAAGGGTAGTATTACGCCGGTCGGCGATACCAAGCTGCGCCGCGTGGTGCATGCTTTAAAAAAGCTCCGGCTTATTCGCGGCGAAAAGAAATGGATTCAAAAAGCGCTTAATGCGGATTTTGCGGCGCGTATTGCGAGCACCCGTTATTCCTATACCTGCGGCTCTGGCCTCGATATGCCGATCCGAAAATTTTTTGAAATACCCGCATTGGGTACATTGCTCGTCTGTCGTCCGTTCAAGGGGTTTGCGGCGGCTGGGTTTCAAGATGGCGTGAATAGCCTCGTTGCTGAGCCTGATCAAATTTTCGATGTGCATCATGATCTGCAAGCCAATCCGGATCGGGCCGAGAAGATTGCCGGAGCAGGTCAGCGCTTTATGGTTGAAACGCATTCTCTCAACGCCCGCGTCCGCGATCTTGCCGCCATTGTTGAAGCTGTCTCAGAGCGGCGGTTTGCAGGCAGCCAATGGGTCGAAGGACGCCACACTTTGCGTCCCTTCACACAAGGAGGCCAAGCCTGATGCTGTCCTCTTTGCTGAACTTGTTTAAAGATGTCTATCGGGTAACGGGCAATCGTTTGCCCTTGCTCGTCGTCCTCACCTTTTTGAATGCGCTGTTTGATGGCGCAACTGTTGCAGCCCTGTTGCCGCTGTTGAAGGCCGTGGGTGGCACGCCGGGGGCAGGGGATGATCGCGTCACAGCGTCGATCAATGCGGTTCTGACAGCGCTAGGCTTGCCGATTACGGCCTATGGCATTGCCGGATTTTCAGTGGGCTTGATTGCCATTGGCGCAGTGGTGTTTTTGGCGCAAGCCTATCTCGGCTCGAAACTGCAAACGGAATATGTCGCCTCTTGGCAGCAACGTTTGTTCTCGTCTTACTTTGGTTCAGAATTCGGCTTTTTCCGCGAGCGTCGCGCGGGCGATTTGATCTCAGCGGGGATTACCGAGCCTGTTCGGTTGGGTGGTGCGTTTTATCAGGCCAATCTCATCCTCTCCTCGGTACTGTTTATCGGCGTGCAGGTGGCTGTGGCGCTGGTGATTGCACCCGTAGTGGTGGCCATGTTGTTTGGCGCGGGTACGTTTTTATTCATCATCTCCGTAGGCCTCGTCCGGCGCGGCCTACTGGTGGGCGAAGAGATGACGGTGGTCAATGCCGATCTGCAATCGGATGCCGGCGAGCTGGTGGCGGGTGCTAAATTTGTCAAAGCGACCGCTACCGAGCAACGCGCAATATCGCGTCTTTCGCGCACGATTTTGCGGCTGCGGGATCTGACATTTTCGAACTCGTTCGACGTTCAAATTGTTCGCGCGATTTTTGAATATGCCAGCAGCCTGGTGGTTATTGGTTTGCTGGTGGCAGGCCCGATGCTTCTCGCTGTTGATGTCGGCACCGTTGTGGTGATTGTGGCGATGTTTGTCCGCCTGTTTCCAAAGGTGACGGGGCTAAGGCAGTGCCAGCAATCGATCAGTCTTGTCCTGCCTGCGTTTGATGCAGTCTCCGCGATGGTAGCGGAAGCGGAGAAGACGGCTGAGCCGCTTCTGCTCTCGGGCAGCGCGCCGCAATTATCGAAAGGTCCGGCGTCCATTGCGCTCGAAGGCGTTTCGGTCGTGATCAATGGCCGCACAATTTTGGACGAGCTTAGCCTTGCAATTAAGCCAGGCGAATTCGTCGTGCTGACGGGGCAGACCGGCGCGGGTAAAACCACGTTGCTCGATTGCATGTTGGGCCTTCGCCGCATTGAGACAGGTGTCATTCGCATTGATGGCGAAAGGCTAGATACCTTCGCGGTCGCCGAGTGGCGCCATGGCGTGGGTTATCTCGGGCAAGACCCGATGTTGTTTCATGCGACGATTGAAGAAAATCTGCGCTGGATCAAGCCCGATACCACCGACGCCGATATTGAAAAGGCGCTGCGCCTTGCGTCAGCCGAATTTGTTTATCATCTGCCGGATGGGTTAAAGACGATTGTAGGTGATGCAGGCAGCAGGCTTTCGGGCGGAGAGCGGCAACGCATCGCCTTGGCGCGGGCGCTATTGGGTGAGCCGCGACTGCTTGTACTCGATGAAGCGACCAGTGCGCTCGATGCCGCAACAGAGGCTTCGGTTGTCGAAACCATTGCACGGCTAAAAGGCACACTGACAATTGTATCAATTACGCATCGGCCCGCCCTTGTTGCGGTGGCGGATCGCATGATCGAAGTGAAACAGGGCAAGGCGGCCGATGTGCCGCTTGCCATTGACGCTCAAGGGTGAACCGAATGACGAATGCTCCCATTCCCTTTATCGATCTCGGCGCACAGCGCGCACGCATTGGTGCAGCGATCGATGCCGGTTTGTTGCGCGTGGCGCATCACGGCCAATATATTTTGGGGCCGGAAGTCAAAACGCTTGAAGCCGATCTCGCAGCGTTTTGTGGAGCCAAAGACTGCGTCACCGTTTCAAACGGAACGGTAGCGCTCGCTATGCCGCTAATGGCCAAAGGCATCAGGCCGGGTGACGCGGTGTTCTGCCCGAGCTTCACCTTTGCGGCAACGGCTGAAGTGGTAGCTTGGCTCGGCGCAACGCCTGTGTTTGTTGATGTGCTGCCCGACACGTTCAACATGGACCCTGCGAGCCTTGAACAGGCGATCGTCAAGGCGAAAGCGCAAGGCCTTAAACCCAAATGCGTTATCTCGGTTGATCTCTTCGGACAGGCCGCAGATTACGACGCGATTGAGCCGATTGTTGCAGCCCACGGCCTTTGGTTGATGAGCGACGCCGCGCAGAGCTTTGGCGGGGCCTACAAGGCCCGCAAGGTCGGTACCATCGGCCATGTGACAGCAACGAGCTTTTTCCCCTCCAAGCCCTTAGGCTGCTATGGCGATGGCGGCGCTATTTTCACCGATGATCCGGAGATGGCCGCCATCATGCGCTCATTGCGCGTGCACGGGCAGGGCAGCGATAAATATGACAATGTACGCATCGGGTTGAACGGTCGGCTCGATACGTTGCAAGCGGCAGTGCTGATCGAGAAGCTGAAGATTTTGGGTGACGAAGTGGCTACACGCGATGACGTCGCTAAGCGCTATTCCGAAGCTCTGTGCGATAATGTGCCCGTGCCCGTTTTATTGCCCGAGCTTGTTTCAGCATGGGCGCAATATACGGTTCAGGTGCCAGCCTCCGCCCGCGCGGCGATCATTCAAGCCATGAAGGCCGATGGTATTCCGACGATGGTGTATTATCCAAAACCACTGCATCTGCAGACGGCGTATAAGCATTTCCCGCTGGCTGGAAACGGCTTGCCGGTGAGCGAGCGTTTGGCCCAAGAAGTGTTGAGCCTGCCGATGCATCCTTATCTTGACCACGCGACACAGGATCGTGTGGTGGAGACTTTCAAACGCGCGTTGAAGGCCCACGCATGAGATTGTTTTTACTCACCTTCTGGCGGATTTTTTCAACCGTTTGCGCGTTTGCTGTGCTCGCCGGTTTGTTGGTGCTGGTCAATCTCGAATCGATTTTAATGGTGAATGTCCCGCTTCAGAAGTCCGAGCACGCCATTGTGCTGGATGGCAATAATGCACGGTTGTTGCGCGCCAAAGAATTGCTCGATGCGGGACTGGTAAGCGATATCTGGGTCAGCAATGGTGAACCGGCGCATCCCGATGATATTGAACGTATCGTCGAGGAGCTTGGGTATCACGCGCCGGACCGTACCGAGATCAAACGGCAGATTTTGGAAAAGATTGGTGTGCCATCGGCAAAAATCGTATTTTTCGGCCATGGCAGTCTAACTACGCGGGATGAAGCCAAAGGCTTGCATGAATCGCTTGGCGATCAGCCAGCCAAGCTTGTTCTAGTGACCACCAATTATCATTCACGCCGTGCGCAGGCGATTTTCCGCGAAGCGCTACCGCAAGCTGATATTCAAGTCACCTGTCAGGAAGGCTGCGTAGCGCCCGCGCATTGGTGGAAAGATCCGGCGGTAACGGCGCAATTCGTGCTGGAATTCGTCAAGCAAATCTATTTCCGCTTGGGTCTCGCGGTGCCCGCTTAAGTTAAATCTTTCGCACCGTCATTGCGAGCGAACGCGAAGCAACCCAGCTAGCGTTAGTAGGTTAAGCGCAATTTCAACATCACGCATCAGCGATAGCCATCAGCTGGGTTGCTTCACGTTCGTTCGCAATGACGGGATAGAGTTTAGCGACCTTCAAAAACGTGATCAAACGCCGCCGTCATTTTTTCCAGCGCATAGCGCTCCGTAATGCGTTGGCGGTTACGCGCACCAATCTTTTGCTGCTCATCCGCATCAAGCATGGTCATTCTCACAAGACCATCTGCGAGCGTATCAGCGGTTGCGATAAACCGGTCATCCTCAAGCACCACGCGGCAATCGCCGACATCGGTGGCAACAGCAGGCAATCCAACCGCCATGGCTTCAGCCAGCGCGTTGGGAAATGATTCCGAGCGGGATGGCATGACAAAGAGATCCATCGCAGAAAGCAGCTCCACTACGTCAGCGCGCGCGCCCAATAAATGGAAGCGATCAGGCGGTAGACCAGTGGCATCCACCAAAGCCGCGATGCTCGGTGTTTCAAGCGTTACGTCACGACCGGCGATCAGCAGATGAAGCCGATCTCGCATCTCACTCGGGAGGCGCGCTTGCAATTGGCCAAAGGCTTTGAAGAGATCGGGATAACCTTTTTCCGGCACATTGCGACCCACCGTGCCGATGACGATGGCGCTATCGGGCAGATGCAGGCTCGTGCGAATGCTGGCGCGGGCGTCTGCGTTGAAGGTGTAGCGCGAGGCGTCTACCGCGTTCGGTATGACTTGCCAGCGATTGGCGGAAGTTTGAAATCCGATTGCCGAATGGGCCAAACGTGCAGCTTCCGAATTCGAGATGATGTGCACATCGATAAGATGCGAAAGCATAGCCAAAAGCCGCTGCGCCAACCAGCGCGCAGGTCGATCCTGAAACCTTACAAAGGGCAAGCTTCTGATGTGCCAAATCACCCTTGGGCGGCCCACCAAAAAGGGACGGATGAGCGAGGCGATCAGGCTCGGATAATAGAGCCAAGCGGAAAGCACATCAGGCTGAAGCGCTCGGATGGTTTTGAAAAGCCGTGGCACTGCAAGCACCATGCTTTTGACGCCCCTAATTCCAAGCGAATGAACCGGAACACCGAGCTTTTCAATCTCCGCACCAACCGATGGGCCTGCCTTTACCGTTTTCAACGTCAGCACGGCATGGGTGGTGCTGGCATTCTCACTGGTGGCGAGATAGCGCAGCAGCGTCATTTCTGCGCCACCAAAGCCGGAAAGATCAATCACAAAATGCAGGATACGGGGTTTGTTCATCGGCAATTCAGGCTCGGCAAGCGATTGGTCTCTCCTCGCTACGCGATTTATCGGGTCTTGCGAAGCCATAAACCGAGTTTTTGGCTTCGTCGAACCCCCTCATGTGATGAAATGTTACCGCGACCATGCCGACCCGCTTTTTAATCCGTTTTGATGACATCACCCCTGGCATGGCTTGGACGAAGTTTGCACCCTTCGAGCAGGCGGCGGATGAACTCGATTTGCCCTATCTCATCGGCGTCGTGCCCGAATGCCGCGATCCCTCGCTGACGGTTGAGCCGGAGCGGGCTGATTTTTGGAATTGGTTGCGTGGCCGCGCAGCGAAAGGCTGGACGATTGCCCAGCACGGGTACACCCATATGTATGCGACAAGCGAGCGTGGCTTGCTCGGCATTGGCAGCAAATCGGAATTCGCCGGTCTGCCCTATAGCGAGCAATATCAAAAGCTCGCTGCGGGCAAGGATATTTTGGTGCGCGAAGGAATTTGGCATGGTGTGTTTATGGCGCCCTCGCACTCGTTTGATGGCAATACGCTGAAGGCGTTAAAGGCGCTGGATTTTAAAGCCATTACCGATGGCTATGGCTTTTATGCCTATGATGTGGAAGGCCTTGTGGCGTTGCCGCAATTGCTTTCAAAGCCTCTGGGTTTGGGCTTCGGCGTTGAAACCATTTGCTTGCACGCCAACACCATGAGCGAAGCGTCGATCAAGCGGATGGTTGATTTTATCAAAGCACATCACACCCAAGTGATCGGATTTGGTGAAGCGATTGCTATTGCGCCACCAAGCGAAATGCTTGATCGATTATCGCGCGTTGCTAGCCAATGGACGCTGCGTGTCTATCGCTTATTGAGAGGGTAGACCGATGTGTGGTTTAAGCGGATTTCTTGATAGCAATCTCGGGCGCGATGGCGAAGCCACGCTTCTCGCGATGGGCAACCGCTTGGCCCATCGCGGGCCGGATGATTCTGGCGTTTGGCTGGATGCTGAGGCAGGCATCGGGTTAAGCCATCGCCGCCTTGCGATTGTCGATCTCTCCGCTGCAGGCCACCAACCCATGCGCTCGATGCGTGGGCGTTTTACACTCGTTTGGAACGGCGAAATTTATAACCATCAGGCGCTGCGCCGCGTGCTGGAATCAGAAGGCGAGGCACCGCATTGGCGGGGGCATTCGGACACTGAAACATTGCTCGCGTGTTTTGAAAGCTGGGGCGTTGTCGAGACGCTAAAACAAGCGGTCGGCATGTTCGCAATTGCGTTGTGGGATGCGGATGAAAAAAAGCTTCTGCTCGCACGCGATCGGCTGGGCGAGAAGCCGTTATATTATGGCTGGTCGAAGGATGCGTTTCTATTCGGCTCAGAATTGAAAGCGTTAAAAGACCATCCGCGTTTTGCCGCCGATATTAACCGCGCGGCTCTGGGCGATCTGTTGCGCAGGCAATATATTGGCGGGCCTGCTTCAATTTATCAGGGCATCGCAAAACTCCAGCCGGGCGCAGTTTTGACCGTTTCGCTTGCCGAGCGCGAACCGGTGATCACACCGTTCTGGTCGGTGGCTGAAGCGGCTTCCATCGGCAAGGCTACGCCGTTTTCCGGCAGCGATTCCGAGGCCGTCGATGCGCTTGAAATGCTGCTGTCGGATTCAATCTCCTTGCAGATGATGGCCGATGTTCCTGTGGGGGCTTTTTTATCCGGCGGTATTGATAGTTCGGTGATTGTGGCGCTGATGCAAAAGCAGGCGACGCGGCCCATTCGCACCTTCACCATCGGCTTTGAGGAAGATGCTTTTAACGAAGCGCCTTTTGCTGCCGAGGTGGCGCGCCATATCGGCACGGATCACACCGAAATGCAGATCTCGTCACGCGATGCGCTTGATGTGATCCCGCTTTTGCCAACGCTCTATGATGAGCCCTTGGCCGATATTTCGCAGGTGCCAACCTATCTAGTTTCAAAGCTCGCCCGGTCGCAGGTAACCGTGTCGCTCTCGGGCGATGCGGGGGATGAATTGTTTGGCGGTTACAATACCTATGGTTTGGCCGAAAAATTCTTCGCGCTGAACAAGGCCTTGCCCTTGCCTGTTCGCCAAATGCTTGGCTTCGGGATGAACACTGTTGCGCCTATCGCGGGGCTTACGGGTCAAAGCGCGCTTGCCCGCCGAATGCGTTTGGCGGCGGGAGTTGTTTCCGCCTCGACGCCACAAGCGATGGTCGAGCGGTTGCTGGGCCATTGGTCGGGGCAGCGCGTGCCTGTGATTGGATTGAATGCTGAGGACGCGAATACGCCCGATGCGTTTGAAACTTTGCCGCTCAGCGATATAGAGCGAATGATCGCGCGCGATATGACGGCCTATTTGCCGGATGATATTTTGGCCAAGGTGGATCGCGCTTCCATGGGCGTATCGCTCGAATCGCGCGTGCCGATGCTTGATCACCGCCTTGTCGAATTTGCGCTGACCTTGCCAATGCATTTGCGGCGTCGCGAGGGTGTCGGCAAATGGATTTTACGCGAGGTGCTCTATCGCCACGTGCCGCGCGCCATGGTGGAGCGGCCAAAAAAGGGATTTGGCGTGCCGCTGGCCGCCTGGCTGCGCGGCCCGTTGCGGGACTGGGCTTCGGATTTGCTCGACCCAGTGGCGCTGCGTCGCGATGGTTTATTTGATGACCGCGCGATTTCAGCAGCTTGGTCGGATCATGTCGCGGGGAGGCGCGACCGGCATAATGATTTATGGCCAGTGCTGGTTGCAACGCAATGGTTGCGGGCGGGGTAACACCAATCCGTTATTGCGAAGCGATCCTCACCTCGCAATTGTGTGTTTGAAGTGTGTTAATTTGGAGGTGGGTGGGGACCGTTCGCAATGAGGTCTCGTACGACCGTCGTCATCTCGGTTCCCCACCCGGCTTCCCGACCGCTTGAATGGTA
>CAIUPE010000102.1 GCA_903900975.1 uncultured Hyphomicrobiales bacterium
CGGGGTCGTCAGCCCACTGCACGTGCCAAATCCGAACAGGTGATAGAACTGCATAAAGGTGGTTTAGGTGCTAGTGCAATTGCCGCTCAACTGGGCATATCAAGGGCAAGCACCTACCGTATTATTAGTGACATACAAAGATAGATGCATGGTTCAATGTGTTACTTTATACCTATAACAATAAGGTCTTTCGTAACACGATGTGGGCAATTGGGTAGGTCATTTTTTACCCATTGACCCAATGCGTATATGCGATAAGTTATTGAAGTTGCAGTTGTAATGCGTTTTAGTTATCCGGTAACGGGTTGCGAATTGGACCTAAGCGGCACCATTTTATCAATCCTTTTTTCCACGGTTTGGATGTTTCTTGCATGGTCAAGATCACAGTTGCTGCCGTGGCTCGACGGTTGATCGAACAG
The DNA here is from genome assembly GCA_903900975.1 of uncultured Hyphomicrobiales bacterium. Classification (GTDB taxonomy): domain Bacteria; phylum Pseudomonadota; class Alphaproteobacteria; order Rhizobiales; family Beijerinckiaceae; genus CAIUPE01. The sequence continues at coordinate 420 of CAIUPE010000102.1, forward strand.
GTCCGGTCACGATTGGCGCCTTCGTCGGAAATGGGTGTTGCCGAAGTATTGGTTCGGCTTGGTGAACAGGATCTTGGCCCTCGCGTTTTCCAACGGCCAGAGCCGAATTTGCTTCCGGTGGTCGACTATCTTGATGAATGTCTTGCCGAAGTTGCGGTATTTGATCCGATAATTGCGCGCGCTGTTGGCGAATTGCGTCCCGATCTCCGTTGGCTGCAATCGAAAGCGTATAATGACGCCCTGCTTGGCACGGGATTTATCCAAAATTATGGTTGGTGCGAAATCATTGGTCCTAATGGTTTTTTTCCAGGCAATGATTTTCTAATGGGCTTGCTGATGCTTGGGCCGAACCAACATTATCCCGATCACCTGCATCCCGCGCCGGAACTCTATTGGCCTCTGACTTCCCATACCGAATGGCGGAAGGGAGACGAGCCCTTGACGCCTAAAGCAGCGGGTACCGTTATCTGGCATCCTCCCCATATCGTCCACGCGACGCGGACCGGCTTAACACCGCTGCTCGCCTTTTGGAGCTGGACGAGGGCTACGGCAACACCGGCACGTTTGCTTTAGACCAAAGGTGGCGGCCTAAAGCCCCATCGTTCTGCAAGCGCAAGCGTCTCGCCGGCGGAGACGACTCCCGTTGTCGTTGATACCGCGCGCATGGATGCTGCAGCGGTTGCATGACCAAACCGCAGAGCCTCGCCAATCGGATAGCCTTCATGCCAGAAATAGAGAAAACCTGCCGCAAATGCATCGCCTGCCCCGTTGACGCCGGCAATTTCCTGCGTCGGAAGTTGGGCTGAGCCGACCGTAAAAACACCGCCATCGCGGTTCATTGCGATAGCACCTTCTGGAAAATGGACTGCTGCCAACGTTAGAGGGCCGAGAGCGAGCACCTTGCGTAGCGCTTCGACAATGCGGGGCGGAAGCGTTCCATTCCCGTCCCGGGTTTCGACGTCGGCCACGGCTCCGATCTCGTAATCATTAACAATCAACAAATCGAGATGGGGCAGGCAGGAGCGACCAAAATGGCGAACCTTCTCACGGGTGGTGGAGACCAATTCAAGATTTGTCTGTAAGCCTTTCTGGCGAGCAGCGCGCAGGACTGTGGCCCAGCCGGTGGTATCGTCACCCCACGGGTCGTCCATGCGTCTGTGGGCACCTGGCAAGCCAAGATGGAGAATACGAGCCTTGGTGGTACTAAAATCGAAATGGTCAGGACACAGCGCATCCGCTACGCCAGGGTAATAAAGGTGGGTACGCCGGCCGCTTTCAAGCGCGTTGAAACAGTCGCAAAAAGCCGTCATACCCTCGGGTAGTGTTTGAAGGCCATGACGGTCGATGCCTGCGGCATCGCATTGCGATAGTAAAAAACGACCATCGTCATCGTGACCGACGACCCCCATGGTTTCAACCGGAAAGGCGGGGTCGAGCTTTTTCAGATCAATTGCCATGTTTGAGCCTGAACCTCCGCCTTGCCGGTCCAACTCGAGGATCGTGCTCATCGTATCTTCCAACGGCCAAACCGGCACCGACTTGTTATTGTCGACGCACCAAGACCCAGCCGTCAGAATGCCGCGGCGTTCCGTCATCGGGTTGCCCTCACGCCTGCTTTAATACCGCTTCGGTGATGATTGTATCATCGTCAAGCGGACGGGTAGGAACAATGCGGGCCGTTGCAAGGGCATTGTGGTATGATGCAACAGCTTCGGTCGGCGTTAGAGCGCCATCGGCAACCGCCCGCATATGCCGGACCATCTCAAGCGGAGATTCGGCCAGATTGATCTTGCGACCAAACAAAGCAACCCGTGCGCCATATTTCTCGGCTTGATGGATCAATTCAAAACAATCGCGGGTTGTGCCGGCGCCACCACCGAGAACGCCCACCACCAGACTCGGATCATAGGACGCTAATTCATCAAGCGCACGCGGTCCATTATAGGCAATTTTCAAGAATTGTGGCCGTTCCAAATCGGTTAATCCGGCTAAGCACCGTACAATCGCGTCATTGACATAACGCGGCATATCTTCGGCTGACAGGCCCGGTACGTTGGGATTAAAGACTTCGAGAAAATACTTCATGCCGTGCGCAAGCGCATCTTCGCGAAACTCGGTAAACGCTTCGAGCGAATAATGGTCGGCATCCAGATCATTGTTGAAGGTAATCGAATAAAGACCAAGGCTGCTATAGGGAATGGTCCGCATGATCGAGGCGGTGCGGAACGGGCGCGAAGCCTGATGGTGATAGGTTGCGCCGCGATGCCGCCAAATATCCGTCGTGTCATTGGCGCGAATAGCGAAAGTGACGTTAGAGCCTTCGACTACGCCGCGATGGTAAAGCTGTTGGAGGTTGGATAACGACGTCAGCATGATGTCGACGACGTCTTGTTTGATAACGGCCTCGACCGATTCGAGAAATTCCGAGCGTGTTTTCAAACGCGGCGTCGAGCCATCGGCAAGGCGCAAAGGCCCCACGGCGTGCATGCCCGGCCCCATATCAGGGTCTTTCGCGTCGGCGATAATAAAATCGCTGCGGCTATAGTGGCCAGCATGAATACGCACCAGTTTTTCATCCAGTCTCAACATCTTAGTTCCCACCCTCTTTAAAAGCGAAGCTTTATTATTGGATTATTATTGGCATGTTGGTTCAGCGAGTCCAGTTAAGCTTTAAGCAAGGGGCGTTTTGATTCAGCCCATTCGGTCAGCACAAACGCCAACAGGCCAAAGCCTGCAAAACCCGCAGCGAGTGGGATGACCGTGTTGTTGTAGGTTTGCCCGACAAGCGTGCCCCCGACCATCGAAATGACCGAGAAAATGAAGCCTGATACGGCCGATGCCATGCCCGCTATATGACCAACAGGCTCAAGGGCCAGCGCGTTATAGTTGCCAAACAGCAGTCCATTACAGAAGAAATTGGCGAAGAGATAAACGCCGAGCAAGGCCAGCGGCGGTTTGCCGCCACAGGCGATGGCCAGAGCCAAAAACACGAGCGAGAGTCCGATGCTGGCCCGCAAGGCCCATTTTGTGATCGCACGCATGCCAAGCCGCATCACAAATCGGCCATTGGCCACCGTTGAAAGGGCGAGGGCAACCGCAAAACCCGCAAACCAGATCGTGAACAAGGCTCCCTGCTCGTAAAGCTCGGCAAAGATCTGTTGGGACGTTCCGAGATAGGCAATCAGCCCGCTGAATACACAGCCTGTCGCCAGCGTATAACCCAGCGTGACCGGATGGCGGACGGCTTCCTTGCCCGACGCAAAAAGCGCCAAGAACGAATAAGGGCGCCGCCGATCCATCGGCAAAGTTTCCTCTTGCCTGAAACCCAACCAAAGTCCTGCCAATAAGGCTGCGATAAAGAAGCCGCCGAAAATGAACCGCCAATGGAAGAAAAACAGCACCAATTGGCCGATCGATGGCGCCAAGATGGGTACCAACATGAAGACGGTCATGACAAAGGACATCACCCGAGCCATCGCCGATCCCGCCAGTCCGTCACGAACCATCGCGGTCGAGACAAAGCGCGGCGATGCCGCTCCCAAGCCTTGGATAAAACGCCCAGCCAGCATCGTGGAGAAGGTGGTTGCGAAAAGGCAGGTGAGAGCGCCAATCGCAAAGATAACGAGCCCAATAAAAATAGCCGGCTTGCGACCAATCGAATCGGATGCTGGTCCATAGATCAGCGTTCCAACGGTCATGCCTCCAAACAGTGCGGTGATGATGAATTGCCGGTCATTGGGGTCGGCGGCTCCCAAATCATGAGCGATTACGCCAATGGCGGGGAGCATCGTGTCGATCGACAACGCCACCAAGGCATTAAGAAACGCGACGAGGAGAATGAATTCGGCCGTACTGTTACGAGACATCACGCGAGCATTGCTTTCAATTTAAGGGCGACGGCCTTTCCGATGGCCTGATGGTTGGCGGCATCGAAATGGATGCCATCAATCGGGGATATGTGGGCGACGGAGCCGAGGGGGAAGAAGTCGATATTCCGCGTTGCCGCAATGGCCTGCAAACACCCGGGGAGCTGACTCGATTTATCAGCACCGCCCGTAAACATCTCACCGAGCCACCCGGTTTCTAAAATGACGGGCGGCGCAAGTAGAAGGATTTTGGTCGTTGGATTGGTAAACACGGCAGCTGACTGGATGATATCTACCAATACGCTAACGCCAGCGGCGATATCGGATGGACGTAATCCGAAGCGGGCTTTTAGATCATTGACGCCAAGGGCAAGGACGACCGCATCGAGCGGCGCGTGGCTTTCAAGGCAGGGCAACAGGTAAGTTTTTCCGTTCTTATGAGGCCCTTCGATAGGGTCGTCATGGACGGTGGTGCGGCCGGGTAGACCTTCTTCGATCATACGGAAGCCTTCCCCTAATTCGGCGGAAGCAACGCCGGGCCAGCGTTCGCCGAAGGAAAAACGGGCGATATCCTTTGAATCCCGCATCGGCTTGGTGCCATGCGTGTTGGAATCACCATAACAGAGGATCGATTTCACGTTGGTCGGCTCCGCCTTTGAGATATCGGCCGTTCAGAGATTAAGGGCGCCCATCGCGGCGGCTGGATAGCGATCGCCCTTTGCAACACCGGCAGGAAAAGCAGCGTTGAGCGCTGCGAGCTCGGACGGTGTTAGCGACACCTTCAGCGCATTGAGATTTTCTTCGAGATAGGAAATCCGACGCGTTCCCGGAATGGGCACAATGTCGTTACCTTGCGCCATGACCCAAGCCAAAGCGATCTGTGCGGGTGTCGCTCTTTTGGTTTGGGCCATGCTTTCGACGATGCCCAGCAAAGCACGGTTCGCTGCAATATTGTCTTCGGCAAAACGGGGTGAAATCTTGCGGAAATCGCCATCGGGCAAATCGGCGTTGGACGCGAAACGACCGGTCAAAAAGCCGCGTCCGAGAGGAGAATAGGGCACAAAGCCGATGCCCAGTTCGCGAATAGTCGGGAAAATCTCGGCCTCCGGATCACGACTCCAGAGCGAATATTCCGTCTGAAGAGCGGAAATCGGATGCACGGCATGCGCCCGCCGGATCGTTTTGGGGGCGGCTTCGGAAAGTCCAAGATACCGAACCTTCCCGGCTTTGACGAGATCGGCCATGGCACCAACGGTGTCTTCAATCGGCGTTTGAGGATCCACCCGGTGCTGGTAATACAGATCGATCACATCGACGCCGAGGCGCTTCAGGCTCGCGTCGCAGGCACTTTTGACATAATCGGGTTTGCCGGAAATGCCCAAGCGCTCGCCATTCGGACCACGCACATTGCCGAATTTTGTCGCGATGATCAGGCCGTCGCGGCGACCCTTGATGGCTTTTCCTAATAAAATCTCGTTATGGCCCGAGCCATACATATCCGCGGTGTCGATCAAGGTTACCCCTAAATCGATGGCACGGTGAATGACGGTGGTTGAGGCTTCATCATCGAAGGCACCGTAAAATTCCGACATGCCCATACAACCGAGACCTAGGGCAGACACACGCAAGCCTTGTTTTCCCAGCAATCGATGTTCCATGATGCCGATCCTTTTGCATGGCGATGAAGACAGATAAACCGCAATCTAGTTGATCACGGAGAAATGACATAGCCGTGTATTGTCAATCCAGCAGGACAATATCTGCAGGGCGGCTCTCCGATAGAACGGTATGGGCATTGGCGAGGTCATTGCCTCGCGCGCGCCGGGCGGCGGCGACAGGTTCAAGTCCATGATCGAGCCATCGTTGAATCAAGCGTTGCTCAATGGTCTCGATCAGAGGTTTCAACAAGACTGTAAGATCAAAAAGGGCAGCCAATTCGCACCAGACGGGTCGATCAAGGAGAAGATAATTTCCTTCGATGATCAGCAGGCGTTGATTTGCCCGAATGATGCGGGCGGAACCCCGCGACAGATCGATTGAACGGTCGAAAACCGGCGTTGCAATATCGCCTTTTTCTGTTCTGAGACGTCGAAGCAGGGCGACAAATCCATCGGCATCGAAGGTTTCCGGTGCCCCTTTCCGGTCCCGCATGGCACGGGAGTCCAATATAGCATTGTCGAAGTGGAAACCGTCCATCGGGACCACTTCGGCGGGACGATCCACCATCCGTTTATTCAGCGCCAAAGCAAGGGCGTCGGCAACGGTGCTTTTACCCGCTCCGGGTGGCCCCGCAATGGCCACCATGAGGCGCGAATGGCCGTCATCACGCTTTGTGACGGCCTGGCAGAGACGATCAACAACGGTTTGAAGGTCTGCCAAAGGAGATCAGGCTGCCAAGGCTTCGGGCGGTGGTTCCTTCGCGCCGGTCATGAAGGCAACCGCATCAGACATCGTGTAATCTTTTGGATTGATCACACAGAGCCGTCGGCCTAAGCGGTTGATGTGAATGCGGTCTGCAACTTCGAAAACATGCGGCATATTGTGCGAAATCAACACAATCGGCAGGCCGCGCTTTTTGACGTCCAGAATTAGCTCCAGCACGCGGCGTGATTCCTTGACACCGAGTGCTGCTGTTGGCTCGTCCATGATAATCACGCGAGAGCCAAAAGCCGCAGCGCGGGCAACCGCCACGCCTTGACGCTGGCCGCCGGACAGCGACTCAACAGGCTGCTCGATGTTCTGAATGGTCAGAAGACCGAGTTCGCTGAGTTTTTCGCGGGCGAATTGGTTCATGCCTGAGCGATCAAGCGTCCATAGCAGCTTGCCCAGGATGCCCGGCTTAAGCCGTTCACGGCCCAAGAACATGTTTTCGGCAATCGATAGCGCAGGTGAGAGCGCCAGATTCTGATAAACCGTCTCGATGCCGGCGGCACGCGCATCCTGCGGCGAGCGGAAGTGAACGACGTCGCCATTGAGACGAATTTCGCCATGATCGGGCGCTATTGCGCCTGTCAGCGCTTTGATCAGCGTGGTTTTGCCCGCGCCATTGTCGCCAATAACCGCAAGAATTTCGCCCGGATAAAGGTCAAAATCGGTATTGTTGAGCGCTACGACATGGCCATAACGCTTGGAAAGGCCTCGCGCCGACAGAACAGGTTGTTGTCCACTCACTGTGTAGCCCTCCGCAACCATTGATCGATCGCCACGGCGAGAATGATCAGAACGCCGATGGTGAGATATTGCCAGTATGAATCGACGCCCGCGAGCGCCAAGCCGGTCGAGAACACGCCAACAATGAGCGCACCCAATACCGAACCAAAGAGCGAACCGCGCCCGCCAAATAGCGATGTGCCGCCAATGACGGTTGCCGTAATCGAATCGAGATTCACTTGATCAAAGCTCTCTGGATTAATGGTGCCGACGCGACCAATCGAAATCCAAGCGCCAAAGGCACAGACGATGCCTGCTACGACGTACACCGATAAAAGGACGCGTTTGGTTTGGATGCCAGCCAGAAGGGCAGAATCGGGATCGTCGCCCACGGCATGAACATGGCGGCCCCAAGGTGTGCGGTTCAGCACATACCAAGCCACAACCGCGGTAAGAACAAGCGCTATACCACCGTAAGTGACTTCGGCACCTGCACCGAGTTTAATCGTCTGTCCAAAGAAATCGAGGAAGGGTGCGGTATCTTCAATGTCCGACGCACGGATCGATTCCGAACCGGAATACCAGAGCTTTAATGTCTTGAAGATCCCCAAGGTACCTAGGGTGACAATAAAAGGGGGTAGCCGCCAATAGGCTACAAATACCCCGTTAAGGCACCCCATCGCACCACCAGCAACGAAGCCAATCAGAATAGCGAACCAAGCGGGTAAACCCAATTCAACGGCGAGCTTACCCATGACCAGTGAACATAGGACCATTAGCTGCCCGACCGCGAGATCGATACCTGCTGTTAAAATCACCATCGTCTGGGCAATCGCGACAATACCGGTCACGGTAACTTGCTGCAGGACCAGTGAAAGCGTGCTGAGTTTAAGAAAATTATTGGCGACCAAGCCGAATCCGAGAACGCTCAGGATCAAGACACCGGCTGGAATTGCGGTTGGTGTCGTCCGCAGAAAATCGCGAAGGATATCAAACGGACCATTTCGGTCCTGCTCGAAGGAAGCTACCGAGCTGTCTGCTTTATCGAGCACGGCTTCAAAATCTGAGATTGTTTTTTGAGGTTCAGAATTCGCGCTCATCGGCGGGTTCCCATTTCATTTTTCCAGCATAAGCCGTCGTTCCGGCTTACGGGGCGCACACGGCAAGCGGTGCGTCGATCTCTTCTTAGTATCTGGGGGGCGATCAGACGATCGCCCCCCAGATTAGTCAAGTTAAAATCAAACCGAAGCGATTAGCCCCAGCACTTTGCGGTGCCTTCCTTCGTGTCGATCGAAGGAACCCCTGCTGCTGGGTGATCGGTGATGAGGTTCACGCCGGTGTTGAAGAAGTCGAGGCCGTCAGAAGCCTTAGGCTTCGTGCCGTCCTTGGCGAATGCTGCAATCGCTTCGATGCCCTTCGAGGCCATCAAAAGCGGATACTGCTGCGAGGTCGCGCCGATAACGCCCGAAGCAACGCTCTTCACACCAGGGCAGCCACCGTCAACCGAGACGATCAACACACCCTTTTCCTTGCCGGCCTTCTTGAGCGCCTGGAATGCGCCTTCAGCTGCTGGCTCGTTAATGGTGTAAACGACGTTCATGTTTGGATCCTTCGCGAGAAGGTTCTCAACGCTCTTCACGCCGCCTTCTGGGTTAGCATCCGACGACTGATGGCCGATCACGCGGGCGTCCTTCTCGGAGCCCATGACCTTCTTGTTTGGAACGTCGATGCCGAAGCCAGCAAGGAAGCCCGTGTCGCGTGCGACGTCGACCGAGATGTTGTCCTTGTTGATGTCGAGCATGCCGATGTGAGCATCCTTGGCCTTGTCGCCAAGCGTTGCCTTAGCCCACTGACCGATGAGGATACCGGCCTGATAGTTGTCGGTTGCGAAGGTCATGTCAGCCGCATCCTTGTCGCCGATTGGCGTGTCGAGCGCGATGACGAGCAAGCCAGCAGCGCGGGCCTTCTTGAGGGATGGGATGACCGAGTCGTTCGAAGCGGTGATCAAAATACCCTTGGCGCCGGAAGCGATGCAGTTCTCGATAGCGGTGATCTGCGGAGCAGCGTCGCCGTCTTTAACGCCTGCATAAGCCGAGAGCTTGATGCCAGCATCGGTTGCAGCCTTCGTTGCGCCTTCCTTCATTTTCACGAAGAAGGGGTTCGTGTTATTCTTGGTGATCAAGCATGCGCCAACGTCAGCTGCGCTGGCTGGAGCTGCGAAAAGGGCGCCCATTGCGATCGCGCCGAGCAAAGATGTGACAAGAGTCTTGTTCAAGAGTGCCTCCCTAAAAGCCAAATGAGCCGGCTAGACGCCGATCTCGACATAACGAGAATGACGGGATGCATGCGATTATGCTCCCCCGATCTCGGGTTCAAACGAACATCCAATTGTCGTCAAAGTCAATAATTAAATTAACTTGATTTATTAATTTAGATTTGTTTGGCTAGTCTATCTTATCAAGAGAAGCGACTGACCTTGTGGTTGGTTGGGGGAAACACCGTGTCATTGCTGGTTGAAGGAACATCCGGTTCTGGGCTTCGATTGGGCGCGTCCGGGCGGGGCACGAAGCAGGCCGATGTGCGCGCCTATAATGAGCGGCTTCTGCTGTCCTTGATCCGCCGACATGGCAGCCTGACCAAAGCGGAAACCTCTCGGCTGACGGGTCTTTCCGCTCAAGCTATTTCGGTGATTACCCGCAGGCTTGAGGATGATGGCCTCTTGCAGCGTGGCGACGTGTTGCGAGGAAAAATTGGCCAACCTTCGACTCCGATGGCTCTTGCCGAGGATGGCGCATTTTCGTTCGGCGTTAAAATCGGCCGCCGGAGTGTTGAACTCGTTTTGATCGATTTTGTCGGCCAGGTCCGCTATTCCCTCCGTGAGGCTTATGCGTGGCCGTTGCCCGATGCCGTTATCGGCTTTATCCGACACGGTGTAAGCTCTATTTTGGAAATACTTAGCGCGTCGGAACAGGCGCGCATAGCGGGGTTAGGCATTGCCTCGCCGTTTGAGCTTTGGCAATGGGAAGAGGGCGTTGGTGCGCCTGCGGGTGCTATGGCGTCATGGCGTTCGACGGATCTTGTGCAGGCTATGGATGCCGACCTTCCGTTTCCCGTTTATCTGCAAAACGATGCGACGGCTGCATGCGGCGCTGAGTTTATCTTTGGCTCGGGACATGAATTTCCGAATTATCTCTACCTGTTTATCGGTTTTTTCATAGGCGGTGGTGTTGTGCTCAACGGCGGGGTCTTCACGGGCCCGTCCGGCAATGCGGGCGCGATCGGCTCCTTTCCCTTGTCGGATGTCGATGGCAACGCCGTGCAACTCATCGATGTTGCCTCAGCCGCCATTCTGGAGGCTAGGATCAGGGCTGCCGGTCTGGATCCGTCACCCATGTGGAACGAGGCTGACGGCTGGACCCGATTTGCTGATTTTATCGACGGCTGGATCGACGATATCGCGCCCTACCTCGCCAAAGCCATATTGGGCTCATGCTCTGTGATTGATTTCTCGGCGATTATTCTCGATGGCGGCTTTCCCGATGATGTCCGGTCACGCCTTGTTGTCGCGACCCGCAAGGCGCTTGGCAATCTCAATCTCAGCGGCATCATAGCCCCGCATATCGTTGAGGGCACTGTCGGCCATCAGGCGCGGGCGATTGGCGGGGCCTGTTTGCCATTGTTTGATAAATTCATGCTTGCTTCGACACCAACGCTCAATGAAGCGATTTGATCGCGCAGGCCGTAAATTTCCGCAAACTGCATCACGCTTTCCGGAATATGCCCGATCTGAACAGTTTGACCCATTCGCTTGGCCTTATGCACCGCGGCAACCAGTAAGGCGACGGCGCTTGAGTCAACCGACGTCACCCCTTCAAGGTCGATCCGTACCGTATCGCGCGCGGGAATTTTATTGATGGATTGAAAGGTTTTCCCGATCGTGGTCATCGTTAATGACCCCATCGGGGAAATGACGTGAAGGGTCATAATTTAGGAGCCGTTCTTCTTTTTGAGGGCGTCGATGACACCCTGAACGCCCGACGAGGAGACGAGACCATTAAATTCGTCCCGATAAGCCGCAACCAAGCTGATGCCCTCGACCGTGACGTCATAGACCTTCCAGCCACCCGGGCTGTTGATTAGCCCGTAGTCGATGGCAACCGGTTGGGGCCGGCCGATCATTTGGGTTTTGACCACTACGTCGCTATTGGGCGTCGTCACGCGTGTCGATTTGACCTCGACGTCGAGGTCTTTCAGCGACGCGATGGCGTTCGAATAGGTACGCGTAAGGAGCTTGCCGAATTCGAGCACAATCTGCTTTTGTTCTGTGGGACTAGCCTTGGCCCAATTGCGTCCCATCGCAATCTGCGTAATCCGGTCGAAATCAAAATGCGGGACAACATTTTTCTGAACGAAATCCGAAATTTTTAACGAACCAGGATTCTGAAGGTCCGGATCGGTCCTCACCGCCTGAGTCATTTGGGCGGCCAGCGTTCGCACCAGTTCGTCCGGCGCCCCCGTGTCGGCATGGGCATTGGCACAGGAAAGGAGAACCCACACGCCGCAAAGGGCAACCAACGTGCGGGTCATAGGACCTAAAATGCTGCGCATGGCCATTTCCAATTGATCCCCGTTTTCACTCAGTTTTCGGCTGCGGCGGAGGAGGTCTTCTCCTGTGCTGCTTTCACGAGCAAGGCCCGTTTCTGGAGATAAAGATTTCTCACAAAGACATACCTATCGAGGCTCGAAGCCGCGATCAGTCCTTCATTGGCTTTCGTGTCGGCGCGGGTCTGGAGATATTCGAGTCCCATTAGTGAATAGGACGGCACCGTATCCATATAGCTGCGGGGATCGGTCATAACGCGAACGCTGCGGCCTGCTGTTTCGCGAAGGGTAGAGGGACCAAGCAAAGGCAAGATGAGATAAGGCCCGGTTGGAATTCCCCATGCGCCGAGGGTTTGACCGAAATCGCCGTCGACTTTGTGAAGGCCCATTCTTGCGCCGACATCAAACAGGCCGCCAATGCCGACCGTCGTGTTGATCGCAACACGCTCAAAATCCGCGCCAGCGGCGCCACCATTGCCCTGCAATACGTGGTTTACGCCAACATAGACATCGTCAAGATTGTTGAAAAAATTACCCACGCCGGTCCGGACAAAGGTCGGCATCACGCCATTCCAAAGCGTTACTAGCGGGTTCACGAGGATCAGATCAATCCCGTCATTGAGCGCGAAGGTCACTCGATTGAGGGGTTCAAGCGCATCGTTAGGCGGTGCTGGCTCGTCTTCGACGGGGATCGGAGCAGGGGCTATAATGGGCGCAATTTTCTTTGCCGGCACCGCAAACGCGAACGCCGGTGCAAGGGTGGCCAAAACAAAAAGTGAGGCTGCGATGCGCTTCATGGTGCCTTTGCCGGCGTTTCTGCCGCCTTACTGAACAAGAATTGGCTAATGAGTTTTTCCAAAATCATCGCCGACTGGGTTTTACCCAAGCGGTCGCCATTGGCGAGATATACAGGATCGCCACCAGACTCCAAGCCCACATATTGCTCACCAAGCAAACCGGACGTTAAAATCGACGCAATCGTGTCTTTCGAGAAACGGAAGGTTGGATAAATCCGAAGTCGAGCGACAGCTTCATAGGTTTCTCCGTCCAATCCGACGGACTCAACGCGGCCAACCACGACCCCCGCGCTTTTAACAGGGGCGCGTACCTTCAAGCCGCCAATATTGTCAAAGCGGGCCTCGAGAGCATAACCCGTTCCACTATCGAAACTGGCGAGGTTGCCGACTTTCAAGGCCATGAAGACCATCGCCAGAATACCGATCGCCACGAAAAGTCCGACCGCGAAATCAAATCTTGATCGGTTCATCAGCTTAGCCCTCGAAACATCATCACAGTTAACACAAGATCGAGCAAAAGGACTGAAAGCGAGGAAATGACGACCGTTCGGGTCGTCGCACTCGAAATGCCTTCAGCCGTTGGTGCCGCAAAATATCCCTCGAATACGGAGATCAGGCCAACGGCCGTTCCGAATACGACGCTTTTCAGCAAACCGTCTAGCACATCAATTCGAACATCGACGCTGGCCTGCATTTGCGACCAGAAAGCGCCATCGTCAATGCCAATCAGCTGAACGCCGATGATCCACGCACCAAAAATTCCGGCCGTGGAAAAAATTGCAGCCAAAAGAGGCATAGAAAGAATGGCAGCAAGAAAACGCGGTGCGATGACGCGGGAAAGGGGGTCAACCGCCATCATATCCATCGCGGCTAGTTGCTCGGTCGCCCGCATCAGTCCGATTTCAGCCGTGACAGCCGAGCTGGCACGCCCGGCAAACAGAAGCGCGGTTACAACCGGCCCCAGTTCGCGGACGAGCGATAGGGCTACGATGACACCTAGGGACTCGCCCGAACCATAACGCTGCAATACTTCGTAGCCCTGAACAGCGAGCACCATGCCGACAAAGAGGCCAGAAACGGCAATAATCGATAGGGACCGAACGCCGGAGAAATAAAGCTCACGGATGATCAGCGTTGTACGACGGATGCAAATCCACAGCACTAGAAACAGCGCGCCTGAAAAGCGTGCAGCCAGGCCCAGCCGGTCCACCCTGCGGGTGACGGACTGCCCAAGCGTTTCGATGGCCGCGAACAATCGTGTCATCATGCCTCCAAAAGCTCTGAAAGATAGTCTTTTGCAGGGTAGTGGAACGGCACGGGGCCATCGGGCAAACCGTCGGCAAACTGACGGATGAATGGGTCCGTGGTCTCCCGGATGTCGTCGGGGGCCATATCGCGATGCACTTTGCCGCCCGAGAGTACGATCACCCGATCGGCAAGGCGCAGCGTTTCGTTGAGATCGTGCGTGACAATAACCGAGGTCATACCCAAGGCCTGATTGAGCCGTTTGATTAGCCGGCCGATAATGCCAACGGAAATCGGGTCCAGTCCCGTGAACGGCTCATCATATAACATAACCGCCGGATCCAGCGCTACCGCCCGGGCGAGCGCGACACGGCGGGCCATTCCGCCCGACAATTCCGATGGCATCAAGCCTTGTGCTCCCCGTAGACCGACGGCTTCGAGTTTCATCAGGACAAGCGGCCGGATCATCGCTTCCGGTAAATCGGTTTGTTCTCTATAGGGGAAGGCGACATTGTCGAAAACCGTAAGATCGGTGAACAGCGCGCCAAATTGAAACAACATGCCAATCCGGCGGCGAAGGCCATAAAGTTCCGATTTTCCCAATTTTGGAACATTCAGACCATCAACGATGACGGATCCCGATGACGGCTTCAGCCTTCCCGCGATCAGTCCGAGCAGTGTAGTCTTGCCACCCCCCGATCCACCCATGATCGCGATGATCTCTCCCTTCCGGACGCTGAGGTCGATGCCGTTGAGAATTGGACGATCCGCATAGGAAAAGCGGACGTCTTTCAAATCGATCATCAGATTAGGCTCGAGAGGGAACATAGGATCCTGTACGTTTGCGGGGGCAGCTCGGTTCAAAATAGTCCTTATGGGGTTTAATGAGGCTAAAATACGCCTTTCAGCAAGAACCTCCTGTTTAACGGCTGAACCGGGCGCGCATTCATGGTAAAAACTTGTTTGAAAGCATCGATATCCGACTGGGCCACCTCAACGGGTTCGGCGAAGACCACCCAATCGACGTTTTCCGTGCAAGGCGGCATGGTCAATGACCCGCGATAACGGAACACGCTATGGGTTTTGGGCAGTAGGGACGTGGGATCAATCGGCACTTGTAAAGGCTGGGTTCCCATTTTGCTGGGCGCCTTTGCCATCATGGCAAAAAAGGCTTCGTTTTTTTCACCCGCATGCACCAAGACCGACACCATCAAGAGCCGTTTCGGACCGAGCGTATGGACAAATTGCATTTCCATGGCCTGACGAACGCCGTCGATCGTGTGTTCACTGGGAAGGTGGAAGACGATTTGTTTGAGGGCAAATTCCTCCTCGCCCAGCTTGGTGGTACTGCCTTTGGCCACATTGGCGTACACGGACCGGCCGGTATTCACGATCGGGAATGCCTGTGGTTTCCAATCAAAGCTGATCGGCTCGAGGGCGGCCAAATTATATTTTTTTAGGTCAATCGGAGACTGCTCAAGCCCTGCCGAGCAGGCTTGATTAGCCGTGTCCAGCTCCGACCATTTATCCGGCCCTTCCGAGCCTTCATAGGTCCAAGGCTTAGATTCTTGCGCACATGCCAAAGTCCCAGCAAAGGTTGTTGCCCATGACAAGGCCATCAAACCTGCAATAATTTTACGTCGATCCAACGTCACGTCTTACTCCAACCCAACCACGAGGTACCACCTCTACAGCGAAACCTAGCCAGAACCGTGCCAAGCCGTTAAAAATCGCTTGCCAACCCTTTTACTTCCCAGTCGCCATAGCGTACCGGCTCAGGCCCTTCACGGCCATTGAGCTCCGTTGGCAGAACGTTGGCCGAGGAAATCGCCTGACGACGGGCTGCCGCTTCATCGAGCGCACGTCGGGCGGCGGCACTCAAGGTTTTTTGAATTGGCGGATCGGGTATGACTTGATCGATAGGCCTATTTTTGTCCATGGATATCGGCTCCAAAAACAGTAAAACTTGCAGCTTGCCCCCTTCTGGCGGCATAGAGAGGTTCTGGTCAAGCGGGTCTTCGAGGAGAACGCTTGAGAACGAAACCTTTGGGAAGCACCTTGATGACCGATATAACGGTGGGCGACAGCCCTAAAACCGATGACATTCCGGGCCTCGTGGCGCGCCGTTGCGCGATGTTAGCCTTGGACGATTTTCTCATCCGAAGCCTGCCATTGGACGAAACGCTCGATCGAATTTTATCGGGCCCGGATGGCAAGGGCCTCTCGGATCGGGATCGCGGCTTGGCCCGCGCAATTGCTTTGGCGGCTACACGACGGTTGGGCACGATCGGCGAGGCTTTGATGAAGCGCCTTGAAAAAGGCCTGCCGGACCATTCGGGGCGCCTTGAATCGATCCTCGTCGCAGGTGTGGCGCAGCTTCTCTACCTCGATGTGCCTGACCATGCGGCTGTTGATTTGTCGGTTCGACTGGTGCAGGCGGATCCCGAGGCGCGTCGCTTCATCAAGCTGGCCAACGGCCTTCTTCGGACAATTGCGCGTGAGCGGGATGCTATTCTTGCCGATGACGACCCGTTAAACCGTGACACGCCGGAATGGCTTGCTGCTAAATGGGTGGAAGCCTACGGCGAGGACGGAGCCAAGAAAATTGCGGCGGCCAATATGCAGGAGGCTTCGGTCGATCTGACGGTCAAAAGCGATGCAATCGGATGGGCCGAGCGGCTCGATGCCGTGGTGCTTTCGACTGGATCCGTGCGGCTCAAGGGCCGTACCAATGTCATTTCGCTTCCGGGCTATGGCGACGGCGCCTGGTGGGTTCAGGACGCTGCTGCGGCATTGCCGGCGATGTTGCTTGACGCGAAACCCGGCGAATCAATTGCCGATTTGTGCGCGGCACCCGGAGGAAAAACAGCCCAATTGGCGGCCGCGGGCGCAACGGTTGTCGCCATTGATCGATCAGCCAAGCGGCTGGAACGCTTAAGTGAAAATATGCTGCGTTTAAACCTGTCGGTGGAATCAAGAGCGCTTGACGCGATGTTGTTTTCGGGCGGGCCGTTCGACGCGATTCTACTGGATGCCCCTTGCACGGCGACCGGAACGATTAGGCGCCATCCGGATGTTTTGTGGACCAAGGAAGCCATCGATTTGCAAAAATTGGCCGCCCTTCAGGCTCGATTATTGAAGAAGGCAATTGGCCTGCTGAAACCAGGCGGGCGGCTGATGTATTGCACCTGTTCGCTCGAGCCCGAAGAAGGCGAATTGCAAATTGCCAATCTTTTGGCAACCGATGACCGCGTGGTGCGTTCGCCATTTGGCAAAGCGGAAATGGCCAAGCTCGGCCCGGACCTCGCACGTGCGATTAATGCGCAGGGTGAATTGCGCACGCTCCCTTATATGTTGCCGAACGTGGATCCGCGGCTCCAGGGAATTGACGGCTTTTTTGCCGCCCGTCTGGTTAGGACATAAGTTTACCTTAGTTCTGGACGAACAGAAGTTTTGGATAAACAGGCTTGGTCACCTGTATTGATGCAGGTTAGACTCGGGATGCGTTGAAAAGTGTGAGGCGGGATTAAGTTTGGAACACCGTACTGGATTGGATTGGCAGTTAAATCTTCGCTTTGCGCTCCGTCGCTTCATAGCAGGAAGCGTTGGGACGATATTATCGTCGGTGAGCTGGATTCGGCCAACCCCGTTTCAAGGCCGCATCGAACGGATTCTGATTGCACCACAAGATTTACGGACGACCGATCCGACGGCAGCCGGCGACATTTATTCCGGTTATTTTGCGTTTGCTGGCAAAGTAGTTGCCACGGGTGGGCGATCTCCTTTTGCGGCCGTTGCTCCTTCACGGGAATGGACCGAAGCCTTGATGGGTTTTGGATGGTTGCGTGACATCCGAGCTGCCGATACAGCCCTTGCTCGTGCGAATGCGCGAACGCTTGTTGATGACTGGATATCTGCCCACGGCAAGCCGGACCGAACGGCAACTTGGGACACGCTGGTTGTTGCTCGTCGCTTGATCTCGTGGCTCAGTCATTCACCCCTCATTCTGGATGGAGCCGATCGGGCATTTTATCGGCGTTTTATGAATTCTGTCCGACGTCAATCCGCGTTTTTGTGGCAACAATCACGGCGCATCGACCGTTCAGCTGATCGGCTTCAGTCGGCAATTGCCTTGGTTTTTGTAGCCTTGTGTACGGATGTCGGGGACCAGCGTACCAAACGAGTGGTCGAATTTTTTACGCGTCAATTGGATCGCGAAATTTTATCCGACGGTGGCCATATCAGTCGGAATCCGCAGAAAATCATCGATATTTTAACGGATTTGTTGCCTCTTCGCCATTGTTTCCTGTCACAATCCATGACGCCTCCGGCGGAGGTGCTAAATGCGATCGACCGGATGATGCCGATGATGCGCTTGTTCCGGCATGGCGATGGAACCTTGGCATTGTTCAATGGCATGAGTGCAACGGCCCCTGATCTCGTGGCCACGCTGCTCGCTTATCAGGATACACGTTCGGTGGGTGCCGAAACGGCTGGTCCTTCTGGTTACCGGCGATTGCAGGGTGGCGAAGTGGTTCTGGCTATGGATGTCGGATGCCCGCCGCCAGAAGCCTATTCCTATTTCGCGCATGCCGGCTGCTTAGCCTTTGAGCTGTCCGACAACGGTGAAAAGTTAATAACGAATTGCGGTGCGCCTCCTTCCGGTCAGGAATCCCGCCGCTTGCTTGCCCGGGCGACCGCGGCACACTCCACGGTGATCGTTGATGATACATCGTCCTGCCGATTTGCGGAAGGCGACGAAAAGCATTGGCCATTGGGCAGTCCGGTGATCGAAGGTCCGAAGGCGGTTGCCGTGACGCGCGAAACCGACGCCGAGAGTGAAAAAATTATCGCCGCGCATGATGGGTATCGTCGAACTTATAATCTTATCCATGAGCGGTCACTAACCCTCGATCATCAGGGCGCTTGGCTCGTCGGCGAAGATAGGCTCCGACCCGCGTCGTCAGGCGAAGAAATGGTGAATTCTGCCTATGCGGTGCGGTTTCACTTGCATCCGGGCGTCATTGCAGAAGCGATTGACTCCGATATTGTGAGAATAACGACGCTGACAGGTCAAAACTGGACATTTGCTGCCGACCGATCGGTTTCGATCGAAGACAGCGTGTTGTTTGCGTGTCTCGACGGCATGCGGCGGACGACGCAGCTCGTCATCGAAGGCGATACCGCCAATAGCCCGATGATAAAATGGTCTTTGATGCGAGGTAACTCGTCCGAATTTCCGCGCTGACTATTGCTGTGCATCCGTCTAATGGCCAATCTTACCGCATTAGCCTAGCCGTGATATCCATTCGATTTGTTCCTTTCTGTTAAGCAAGGTTATTACCCGATGCCCAGTAATCTGCGCCGTGTGACGCGCGCCCTTCTTTCCGTTTCGGACAAGTCGGGGCTTTTGGATTTTGCCAGGGCGCTGCATGCGCGTGGTATTGAATTGATTTCGACAGGCGGGACATCGAAGGCACTTTCGGCCGCGGGATTACCGGTAAAAGATGTTTCGGATTTAACCGGCTTTCCCGAAATGATGGATGGTCGGGTTAAAACCCTGCATCCGAAGGTCCATGGCGGATTATTGGCAATTCGCGGAAATCCCGAGCATGAAGCCGCTATGCTGGCCCATGGTATCGGTGCCATCGATTTGCTCGTCGTGAACCTATATCCGTTCGAAGAAACCATCGCGAAAACCGATGATTTTGCAATCTGCATCGAAAATATTGACGTCGGCGGCCCCGCTATGATCCGAGGGGCGGCTAAAAATCATGCCGATGTCGCGGTTGTGGTGGATATAGGCGATTATCGCCTTATTCTGGATGAGTTGCAGGCGCACGATGGCGCAACGACGCAGCAAACTCGTCGGACACTAGCGGCAAAAGCATTTTCACGCACCGCATCCTATGATTCCGCGATTGCCAACTGGTTTGCAACGCAAGAGGATGAAGCGACTCCGGATTGGCGGACGCTTGGCGGCCACCGCATCGAGGTGTTGCGCTACGGTGAAAACCCGCATCAATCGGCTGCGTTCTACCGTACGCCGGAACAACGGCCGGGCGTTGCCACCGCTCGCCAGCTGCAAGGTAAGCAACTTTCCTTCAACAACATCAACGACACGGATGCCGCTTTTGAATGCGTCGCCGAATTTGATCCTTCGCTGGCCGCAGCCGTTATCGTGAAGCACGCAAATCCGGCAGGAGCCGCCATTGGTGCTACGTTAGCTGAAGCCTATCGCCATGCCTTGCGGTGTGATCCTGTTTCTGCCTTCGGCGGAATTGTTGCTGTCAATCGCCGCCTCGATGCGGAAGCGGCGCGGGCGATTGTTGAAATTTTTACCGAAGTGATTGTAGCACCTGATGCGGATGACGAAGCGATCGCCATCGTAGCGGCCAAAAAAAATCTTCGCTTGCTGTTGACCGGCGGGATGCCGGATCCACGTCGCGCAGGTCTTTTAGTTCGCTCCGTAGCGGGTGGTTTTCTAGCTCAAGCCCGCGACAATGCCGTTGTGGACGATATGACACTCCGTGTGGTTACCAAACGGGCGCCGACGGAGGCTGAATTTGCGGATCTGCGTTTTGCCTTCCGTATTGCCAAGCATGTTAAATCCAACGCCATCGTTTATGCAAAAGACGGGGCGACGGTCGGTATTGGCGCGGGTCAAATGAGCCGTATTGACTCAGCCCGCATTGCTGCCTGGAAAGCCGCTGATGCGGCCAAACTGGCCCATGAACCTGAAAGCCTGACGATCGGCTCAGTGGTTGCATCGGATGCTTTTTTCCCCTTCGCAGACGGATTATTAGCTGCCGCTGAAGCAGGGGCAACGGCGGTTATTCAGCCTGGCGGGTCGATGCGGGATGATGAAGTGATTGCCGCAGCAGATGCCCATGGTCTTGCTATGGTTTTTACCGATACCCGCCATTTTAGGCATTGAGGTGCGATGAATCTTGCCTTCGCCAATCCCGGTCGATTTCTTGCTCTGGCGCGTATTGCGGTTCCGTGGGTGGGGACCGTTGGTGCCGCTCTGGCAGCCCTAGGCTTTTATATGGCTTTTGCTTTTGCGCCTGCCGATTATCAGCAAGGTGAGACTGTGCGCATCATGTATATCCATGTGCCCGCCGCCTGGTTGTCGACAGTATGCTACGGCATGATGGCGGTTTCGTCGCTCGGAACTCTGATTTGGCGTCATCCTTTAGCCGATGTATCAGCTAAGGCGATTGCTCCCATCGGGGCAGCTTTTACTTTTCTGTGCTTGATCACCGGCTCCTTATGGGGGCGGCCGATGTGGGGTACGTGGTGGGTATGGGATGCCCGTCTAACCTCCGTTTTGGTGCTGTTTCTGATCTATTGCGGCATTATTGCGCTTTGGAACGCCTATGAAGATCCCGCCCGTGCCGGTCGGGCTGCGGCCGTTATGACCTTGGTCGGCGCGATTAATTTGCCCATTGTCAAATTTTCGGTCGATTGGTGGAACACGCTTCACCAACCTGCCAGCGTCTTTCGCATGGGCGGCTCGACGATTGACGGGTCAATGCTCTGGCCCTTGCTGACCGTGGCGGTGGGACTGACGCTCGTTATGCTTGCCCTGCATATGGCCGCGATGCGCAACGAGATTCTGCGCCGGCGCGTTCGTACGCTCGGCCTAATTGCCGCAAGCACCGAGCCGTGAGGATGCACGTATGATGGATGATCCCCATTGGGGCTTTATTGTTGCCGCTTATCTGGCAACTATAATCATTTTGAGTGGTCTTATATACTGGATCGTTACCGATTACCGGCTACTGAAACGGGCGCTTGCTGCGCTGGATGCCGCGGGTACCAAGCGTCGTTCGGATGGAGAAAAGGGATGAGCGTCGCAAAGGCGGGTGGACTAAGTCTTTTTATATTGCCCAGCGCTATTTTCAGCGTCCTATCAGTTTTGTTTCTTTATAGCCTTTGGCGAGGCCCTTCACTGGCCATTCCGTCAACCCTGATTGGCCGTCCCGTTCCCGATTTTTCCTTGCCCGCTTTGTCTGGCGGTAACGCAGGCGGCCTCTCGATTCCTGGCTTTTCGTCCGGAGATTTGAAAGGTCAGGTTACCGTCATCAATATTTTTGCTTCATGGTGTGCACCTTGCCGTGAAGAGCATCCGCTTTTGCTCAAGCTAGCGACGGATGGACGGGTTCGCCTGATGGGCATCGACTACAAGGACGAACCCGATAATGCCCGTCGGTTTTTAGGTTCGCTTGGCAATCCGTATTCGGCTGTCGGCATGGACGTCATTGGCCGGGCTGCAATTGACTGGGGTGTTTACGGGGTGCCGGAAAGTTTTGTCATCGATCGCAATGGTCAGATTATTTACAAGCATGTCGGACCTCTAACGGACGAAGCGATCCGCGGTCCGATCAATGCCGCCATAGAAAAGGCTGCAAAGGGCGGATAACAAGTCGTTTTATTCAGCTTTTTCCGGATTTTTTTTCTGCTCATATTTCAGCATCAAAGGCGTTTGTGACATCGCAAAGCCGATGGTCAGCAGCGTTGCCCCAAAGACTTTGAATGGGACCCAATAGTCTGGAAACCACAGTCGGACGATCTCGTTCATTCCTGCGAGAGCGAAAAAAAACAGGCCCCAGCGCAGGCTGAGAATTTTCCAGCCGTCCTCGGTGAGATCAACGGCCTCACCCAGTACTGCCGCCAACAATGGTTTGCCAAGAAGTAAACCACCCAGCAAAAGGCTGCCAAATAGCGCGTAGATGATCGTAGGCTTCATCCGGAAAAAGGTCTCGTCGTGTAAAAACAAGGTCAAGCCGCCAAATACTGCGACAATAATGCCAGAAACAATCGACATGATCGGCAAATGCCTTGTTAACAGGAAGGATGCCGCCAAAGTGGCAAACAGCGAAACCATGAAGGCTGCCGTCGCTATAAAAAAATCTCCGAAGCTATACCCGATGAAAAACACGAGCAGAGGCCCCATATCAAAGCTAAGCCTCAGGATCGGGGATAGCTTTTTTCGTTCCTTGGGCGCGCTTTGTGTCACGGCATCGTTCCTTTTGTGAAAGTAGCGCCCTTGTCAGCACGCCACCACTGCGTAAGTCTCGCGCCAGCATTAGCGCATGGGCGGGGTATGAGAGAAGAGAATTGGAGATTTGCCGTATGACTGCATCATTTGCAATCGAGATTGAGCCACGCGCCACCCTTTCAGTGTTGGGAAGCGATAAGGTTTTCCCGGTTCGCCGTATTTATTGTATTGGCCGTAATTATGCAGCCCATGCGCGCGAAATGGGGGGCGATCCGAGCCGCGAGGCACCGTTTTTCTTCCAAAAGGCGTCTGACGCCGTTCAGGCCTGCCCAGCCGATACCACCATTCAGCACCTCTATCCGCCCATGACGAGCAATTATCACCATGAGGTGGAAATGGTCGTGGCGCTGAAATCGGGTGGTCGCGATATTTTAGAATCCGATGCCCTTTCTCATGTCTTCGGCTATGCGGTTGGCCTTGATATGACGCGGCGCGATTTGCAGGACGAGGCTAAGACGCTGAAGCGCCCGTGGGAAGTTGGCAAAAGCGGCGATCATTCCGCCCCTGTCGGCCCACTGCATCCGGTTTCCTCGGTTGGTCATCCCTCGCGCGGCAAGATCAGCGTTTCGGTGAATGGTGAATCGCGGCAATCCTCCGATCTCTCTGACATGATCTGGTCGGTGCCCGAGCAGATTGCGATCCTGTCGCGCTATTTCGAGCTTAAGGCGGGGGATCTAATTTTCACCGGCACGCCGGAAGGTGTGGGCAAGGTCGAGCGTGGCCAGACCATGCGCGCCTATATTGAAGGCCTTGGCGCGATTTCGTTGCAGGTCGCCTGAGCTTTTCTTTGATTTAGCGGCCCTGCGTCATGATCAGCTTTAAAGCAAAAGCGGACATGACGCTGGCAAAGCCGTAATCGAAAATCCGCATGGCTTTGGGCGACGACTGCATGAAACGGGTGAATTTTTCGGCGACGAGAATAATAGCCGCACCCGTTGGCATGCCGATCAGCAGGAAGAAGAAACCCAAAAACAGCAGCTTGCCGGAGGCCATCGGATCGGATGGATCGATGAATTGCGGCAAGAAGGTTACGAAAAACACGATCACCTTCGGGTTGGTGAGGTTGATGCCGAGCCCGGTGAGAAAGGTCGCTAAGATGCTTTGTTTCGGCACAGAATCTTTATCGATGGCGAAGGCTGAACCGTGGCGAATAGAGCCATAAGCGAGCCAGAGCAGATAGACGCCGCCTATGATTTTGAGCACGAAAAACGCGGTGGCTGATGCAGCGAGCAGGGCCGAGAGGCCAAGTCCCGCCAAAGTGGCATGCACAATCAGGCCGGTTGAGGCCCCAAACATCGCCGCAAAGCCTGCGCTTCGTCCCCCCGTCACCGTGCGGGCGAGAAAGAGCCCCATATCCGGGCCGGGCGTGATCGCGAGTAGGAATGAGGCAAGCGAAAACAGTGCAATGGTTTGGAGCGACGGAACGAAATCGAAAACAGGCATTAGAGGCCTCACAGCAATTGTGCAGATTGGCTTCTTACGCTGATATCACGGGATCGAAAACCCGTTTCCGATGATCTTAGCCGCGCGCGCGAAGCTCGCGGCGGATGATTTTGCCGGTGGTTGTCATGGGCAGCGAAGCCACAAATTCAATTTCTCGCGGATATTCATGGGCCGAAAGCCTCTGTTTGACGAAATCGCGAATATCATCTGTGAGCGCGTTGGAAGGCTCAAATTCAGGTCGCAGCACTAAAAAGGCTTTTACAATTTCGGTTCTAAGCGGATCGGGTTTGCCAACAGCGGCCGCGAGCGCCACGGCGGGATGGCAGATCAGACAATCCTCGATCTCGACCGGCCCGATGCGATAGCTTGATGAGGTAATCACATCATCATCGCGACCAATAAACCGGATATAGCCTTCTTCATCCGTGACGCCCTGATCGCCCGTCGTCATCCATTCGCCGATGAATTTTTCTATTGTTGCCGTCTCGCGGTTCCAGTAGCCCAAAAACATCACAGGGTCGGGGCGTTGAATGGCGATTTGCCCGACTTCGCCTGGCATGCACGGCGAGCCATCGTCGCGGATGATGGCGACGACATGGCCCGGCACAGGCTTGCCTATAAAGCCGGGTTTCGTCATGCCGAGGGCGCCCGATGAGCCGATGACGAGGTTGCACTCGGTTTGGCCATAGGCCTCATTAATGGTGAGGCCCAGCGCTTCTTGCGCCCATAACAACGTTTCAGCGCCCAGCGCTTCCCCTGCCGAGGCGATGGTGCGGAGCTGAAGTTCATAGGTGCTTCGTGGGTTTGGAACGGTGCGGAGCATTCGTAGCGCTGTGGGCGGGATAAAGATGTTGCGGATCTTGAGATCGGCAATCAATTGCCAGGCCTCGTTCGGATCGAATTTTTCGAATTTCCGCGCAACCACCGGAATGCCGAGCGAGAGCGAGGGCAAGAGGCCGTTGAGCAAACCGCCGGCCCATGCCCAATCGGCGGGTGTCCAGAGGAGATCGCCTTCTTGGGGCAAGAATTCATGCACGAGTTGGAAGCCCGGCAAATGGCCCGGCAGCACGCGATGGCCATGCAACGCGCCTTTGGGTTGGCCCGTAGTGCCCGAGGTATAAATCATCAGGGCCGGATCATCGGGCGTGGTATCGACCGGTGTGAAGTCTGACGGCTGGCTGGCCAAGGCTTCGTTATAATCTTGGGCTGCACCCTCGGGCCCATCAATGGACAGTAGCAGCTTGAAGGCGGGCATACCGCCCGGTGCGGAGCGAAGTTTGGCAAGCCCCGCCGCATTGGTAATTAACCCCGTGACGCCTGCATCGTCCAGACGATAGGTCAGCGCGTCGATGCCGAACAGGACGGCTAAGGGCAAGGCCACCGCGCCCGCTTTATAGATCGCTATATGGCTTTCGGCGACTTCGCGCGATTGCGGCAATAAAATTGCGATGCGTTCGCCCCGCTCAATGCCGGACGATACCAAGAGATTGGCTAGGCGGTTCGATTGGGCGCGCAGAGCCCCATAGCTTACCCGCGTAACGGTTCCGTCATCGGCCACATCGAGCAAAGCGAGGCGGTCAGGTTCGCGCTCGGCCCAGCGATCGCATACCGCCACGCCGATATTGTAGCGTGCCGGAATATCCCACCGGAACGCGGCGTGCAGCTGTTTTTCGTCTCTGATATCGGGAAGCATGAAACGGCCTGACCCTGCCCAAAACGGACGCCACCATAAACGCGAAAACCTTCATAGTGCAATGCAATAGGTGCGGTGCAGCACGGGACGCGATTAAACCGGAAGGGCGCCGTCGGATTTGACCTCTTCCATGACGGCATAGGTGCGGCTTTCTTTCACACCCGGTAACGCCAGCAGCACATCGCCCAGCAGGCTGCGATAGGCGGCCATATCGGCCACGCGCGTTTTAACCAGATAGTCAAACCCGCCCGCAACCATGTGGCATTCCAGCACTTCGGGCGAACGTTTGACGGCGTCGGCAAACCGTTCGAACACATCCGGCGTGGTTTTATCGAGCGTTACCTCGATAAAGACGAGCAGGCCGAGGCCGAGCTTTTTGGGGTCGAGCATCGCGCGATAGCCCAGCACATAATGTTCGCGCTGTAACCTTTTGATGCGCTCGCTGGCGGCCGTAGGCGACAGACCGATTTTATCGGCCAGCTCCACGGTGGTGATGCGGCCATCCTCTTGCAGCATTTTGAGGATGTTACGGTCGGTACGGTCAAGCTCGGACATGATATCTCTAAATTTTTCTAATATTTAGTGAATTTCACTACTATATGGCAAAATATGCCCATTAAATCACCATCTATTTTACGTTATGAATGGAATATCACATATCGCCATCAGGAGTGTCTCACCATGTCCAACCTTGCCGCATTTCGTACCGATCTTGCCCCAAGTGACGAGGGCATGGCTGCAAGCCTATTGGCTAAGGCCTCGCTCGCCTCCGATGCCGAGCAGCGGATTGATGCCTCAGCGCGCGGGATGATTGAGGCTATTCGCTCGAAAACGTCCGGTTTGGGCGGTGTTGAGGAATTGCTGCGGGAATATTCGCTTTCGACGCCGGAAGGTCTGGCGCTGATGGTGCTGGCCGAAGCCTTATTGCGCGTGCCGGATGCGGCAACGTCGGATCAGCTGATCGAAGACAAGCTCGGCCAAGGCGATTTTTTGCACCATGAGACGCAATCGGGCGCTTTGTTGGTGTCTGCTTCTGCTTGGGCGTTGGGCATTACGGCCCGCGTGATCCAGCCGGGCGAGACGCCGGAAAGCATGATCGGCCAATTGGTGAAGCGGCTTGGCCTGCCTGCCGTTCGCACGGCCACTAAGCAGGCGATGCGCGTATTGGGCAGCCATTTTGTGCTCGGCCAGACGATTGGCGAGGCTTTGGATCGCGCGCGTTCAGGTGCCGGGCGGCTTTTCCGCTACTCCTTCGATATGCTCGGCGAAGGTGCGCGCACGCAGGAAGACGCCGACCGCTATTTTGCCTCTTATAGCGCAGCGATTAAGGCCATTGGCGAAGCTGCTGGCAATGAGCCTTTGCCTGCGCGGCCCGGCATTTCGGTGAAGCTCTCGGCGCTCCATCCGCGCTATGAATGGGTGTCGCGCGAACGCGTGATGCACGAGCTTGTGCCGGTGCTGCTTGATTTGGCGCAACAGGCCAAACAATACGATATGAATTTCACCATTGATGCAGAAGAAGCCGACCGGCTTGAACTCTCGCTCGATGTGATTGCCGCCGTGTTCGCTGACCCCTCGCTTGCAGGCTGGGATGGCTTTGGTCTGGCCATCCAAGCCTATCAAAAGCGCGCGATGGAAGTGATTGACTGGATTGACGCGCTGGCCGCTCACCATGGTCGCCGCATGATGGTGCGTCTGGTGAAGGGGGCTTACTGGGATTCGGAAGTCAAACGCGCGCAGGAACGCGGGCTTGAAGATTATCCGGTGTTTACCCGCAAGGCGATGACGGATTTGAACTATGTTGCTTGCGCCGAGCGGTTGCTGGCGGCGCGCCCGCGCCTCTATCCGCAATTTGCCACCCATAATGCGTTGACGGTGGCTTCTATTTTAGAGCGGGCCGGGGGCGTTGAAGGCTTCGAGTTCCAGCGGCTGCATGGCATGGGCGATGCGCTTTATCAGCATATGCTGAAAGACCGCCCCGGCCTTGCCTGCCGCACCTATGCGCCGGTTGGCGGACATAGCGATTTGCTGGCCTATCTCGTGCGGCGTTTGCTTGAAAATGGAGCGAATTCCTCCTTTGTGTCGGTGGCGGCTGATCCGAATGTGTCGGTTGAGACATTGCTGACGCGGCCGCAAGCGATCATCGCCACGGCAGAGAAAGCGCGCCATCCGCATTTGCCCATGCCTGCCGATTTATACGCGCCGCGTCGCCGTAATTCGTCGGGTGTAGAGCTTGGCCATGCCGCCTCGCTTGATGGGCTTTTGGCTCAGATCGAGATCTCTAAAGCGGTTATGCCGAATGCGGTTCCGCTGATTGTCGGTAAAGCCGTTTCGGGTGTGTCGCGGGATGTCGTGTCCCCGATTGATGGCAAGTTGAAGGTCGGCACGGTTGTCGAGGCAGATGCCGCTACCGCCACATTAGCCATGGAAGCGGCCCGTAAGGGTTTTCGCGCATGGGACAGAACGCCCGCTGCTACCCGCGCGGCGGTGCTCGAAAAGGCGGCCGATCTGCTGGAAGCGCGCCGTGGCTTGTTCCTGCATATCTTGCGCGTTGAAGCAGGCAAGACGCTGGATGATGCGCTGTCTGAACTGCGTGAAGCCGTCGATTTCTGCCGGTTTTATGCCGCGGAAGCGCGCGCGATTTGCGGTGAGGGCGAGGTTCTGCCGGGTCCAACGGGTGAGGATAACCGCTTGGTGCGGCGCGGACGCGGTGTGTTTGTGTGCATCAGCCCGTGGAATTTCCCGCTCGCGATTTTCTTAGGCCAAGTCACAGCCGCGCTCGCTGCGGGCAATGCGGTGATTGCGAAACCTGCCGAGCAAACGCCATTGGTGGCGTTTGAAGCCGTCAAGCTGCTGCATGAAGCAGGTGTACCGGGCTCAGCGTTGCACTTCGTACCGGGTGCGGGCGAGACGGGTGCGGCTTTGGTGTCTCATCCTGCTGTTGGTGGCGTAGCGTTTACGGGTTCCACCGAAACGGCTTGGCGGATCAACCGCTCGCTTGCGGCCAAAGACGGCCCAATTGTTCCCCTGATTGCGGAGACGGGCGGTATCAACGCCATGATCGTCGATGCAACGGCCTTGTCCGAGCAGGTATCGGACGATGTGGTAATGTCGGCCTTCCGCTCGGCGGGCCAGCGCTGCTCGGCTTTGCGGCTCCTTTGTGTGCAAGACGATGTGGCCGACAAAATGATCGCGATGATCGCGGGCGCTGCGTCCGAGCTCAAAGTCGCTGATCCGCGCGAGCCTTCGTCCCATATCGGACCGGTGATTGATGCGGAAGCCAAAGCGGGGCTGGATGCGCATGTTGCCACCATGGCTAAAACGGCAAAGATGCATTTTGCCGGTGTTGCACCAAAAGACGGCACCTACGTCGCGCCGCATCTGTTCGAAATCGGCAAAGTCACCGACCTTCAACGCGAGGTGTTTGGCCCGATTTTGCATGTTGTCCGGTGGAAATCCGGCCAGTTGGATGCGCTTTTAGACGCCATTGACGGGCTCGGCTACGGCCTGACGCTGGGCGTGCATTCGCGGATCGATACGGTGGTTGAAAAGATCGTCGACCGGTTGGACGCGGGCAATTGCTACATCAACCGCAACATGATCGGCGCGGTGGTCGGCACGCAACCTTTTGGTGGTTCGCGGCTTTCCGGCACCGGCCCGAAAGCGGGCGGGCCGGATTATCTGCGCCGGTTTACACTGGAGCAAACGGTGACGGTGAACACGGCTGCGGCGGGTGGGAACGCCAGTTTGATTGCGATGGGGGAGTAAAATCTACCCAACCGTCATTGCTTCGCTTATCGCTCGCAAATGCACGATTGAAAGAATTGAATCTTCAATCATCATGGTAGATGACGATTCAAAACTGAGCGTGCTTTTTTCGCTCTATGAGAGTCGACATTCGCTCCAACTTTCTATATACACCCCACTTTAACTCACAACAGCGAGCCGAAGCGCTGACGGATGGGCCCTAGGGCTACTGAGGTCAAACCGGCAGGAGACTTGATATGAATATTATTCAGCAGCTCGAAAAAGAGCAGGCCGATAAACTCGCCGCCATCCGTCCAATTCCGGATTTTGAGCCCGGCGATACCGTACAGGTTAACGTGAAAGTTGTTGAAGGCGAGCGTTCGCGCGTGCAGGCCTATGAAGGCGTTTGCATTGCGCGTAATGGCGGCGGCATCAATGAGAGCTTCACCGTTCGTAAGATTTCCTACGGCGAAGGCGTCGAGCGCGTGTTTCCCGTTTATTCGCCCATGATCGACTCGATCAAGGTGATCCGTCGTGGCACGGTGCGTCGTGCGAAGCTGTATTACCTGCGCGATCGTCGCGGTAAATCGGCTCGTATCGTCGAGCGCAAGACCGGCCACGGCTTCGAAGACAAAGCCTAATCTATCCAAGGCTTTGGACGGTTTGACGGGGCGCGGCCAGATATGGGCGCGCCTTTGTCGTTTTAAAATTGATGTGAAATTTCGTTGAAGTCGGTTGCCCTTCTCTGGCATGAAGGGGCGATCTTTAAAAACGGCGAGTAAAACAATGGCGAATTCTTCTGCACCGCGCACCCTGTATGACAAGATCTGGGACGATCATGTTGTCGATACCCAGCCGGATGGCACCTGCCTGCTCTATATCGACCGGCATCTGGTGCACGAAGTAACCTCGCCTCAGGCGTTTGAAGGCCTGCGCATGACGGGCCGCAAGGTTCGCGCGCCGGAAAAGACGCTGGCCGTGGTCGACCACAACGTGCCGACGTCTGATCGCTCGCATGGTATTTCTGATCCCGAGGCCGCCACACAGGTTGCGGCTTTGGCCGAGAATGCGCGTGAATTCGGCATCGAATATTTCAACGAGCTCGATAAGCGTCAGGGTGTTGTCCACATCATCGGACCAGAGCAGGGCTTTACGCTTCCCGGCACCACGATTGTGTGCGGCGATAGCCACACCTCAACGCATGGCGCGTTTGGCGCGTTGGCGCATGGCATCGGCACGTCGGAAGTCGAGCATGTGCTCGCGACCCAAACGCTGATCCAGTCCAAAGCCAAGAATATGCGCATTACGGTCGACGGCAAACTGCCCGCTGGCGTGACGGCGAAGGATATTATTTTGGCCATCATCGGCGAAATCGGCACCGCCGGTGGAACCGGCCATGTCATGGAATATACGGGCGAGGCGATCCGCGCTTTGTCGATGGAAGGTCGCATGACGATCTGCAACATGTCGATTGAAGGCGGCGCGCGCGCTGGCTTGGTAGCGCCCGATGAGAAGACCTACGCCTATCTCATGGGTCGTCCGAAGGCGCCGAAGGGCATGGCATGGGATATGGCCAAAGCCTATTGGGAAACGCTCGTTACCGATGAGGGCGCGCATTTCGACCGTGAAATCCGGCTTGATGCTGCTAATCTGCCACCCATCGTGACATGGGGAACGAGCCCTGAAGACGTCGTATCGGTCGAGGGCGTTGTGCCTCATGCCGACAGCGGCCATACCGAACAGAAGAAGGCTTCCATCGCCCGTGCGCTTGATTATATGGGCCTGAAGGGCGGCGAGAAGATGACCGACATCAAGCTGGATCGCGTGTTCATCGGCTCCTGCACCAATGGCCGCATCGAGGATTTGCGGGCGGTTGCGAAGGCCGTTGAAGGCAAAAAGGTGGCTTCCACCGTTTCCGCGATGATCGTACCGGGTTCGGGCCTTGTGAAATTGCAGGCGGAAGAAGAAGGTCTCGACACAATCTTCAAGGCGGCGGGCTTTGACTGGCGTGAGCCGGGCTGCTCAATGTGCTTGGCGATGAATGCCGACAAATTGGCACCGGGCGAACGGTGCGCCTCAACCTCGAACCGCAACTTTGAAGGCCGTCAGGGCTTCAAGGGCCGCACGCATCTGGTGTCGCCCGTGATGGCGGCGGCAGCAGCTATTGAAGGGCATTTTGTTGACGTGAGGACTTGGGGTTAATCCGCTCTTTTTCGTCATTGCGAGGAGCGAAGCGACGCGGCAACCTAGAGATCGGTTCGTTGCCATCAGCTGGGTTGCTTCGCGTTCGCTCGCAATGGCGGATGATTGGAATGAACGCTATGGCTCCCGTAGACCCCTCCCACCAAGCCAAGCGTGATCTGGCTCGCTTGGCTGCTGATCGCGATACGCTTGGCACCTCGGCGCTTGCTCGTATGGCTGAGCATCTTCGGGCGGATGATGCGTCCGCCGATGATGCCATCGAGAAATGGGGTAAGCGCATCGGCCGAGGGCTGGGCGCAGTTTTTTTTGTCTTCCTTGCCGGCTCTTTGATACTGAAGGCGTTCAACTGGTATTAATGTATCTCAGGCTCGGGCAGTGCCTCGGTGCCTTCGAGAAAATCATAATCGCAGCCTTCATCGGCCTGCGTCACATGCGCGCCATGAAGCCGGAGATAGCCGCGCGGGGCAGCCTTTTTGGGCGGTGTCCAGGCGGCAAGGCGAGCGGCGATCTCTTCGTCTGACACGTTAAGGTGCAACAGGCGCTTCTCAACATCGACCGTGATGAGATCACCATTACGCACGGCGGCCAGCGGTCCGCCAATGGCTGCTTCGGGTGCGATATGGAGAATGCATGCACCATAGCTTGTGCCGCTCATGCGGGCATCGCTGAGGCGGACCATATCGCGGACGCCCTGTTTCAAGAGCTTTTTCGGGATCGGCAACATGCCCCATTCCGGCATGCCGGGGCCGCCAACGGGGCCTGCATTGCGGAAGACCATCACATGATCGGCGGTCACATCAAGCGTCTCGTCATTCACCGCCCGCATCATCGTCTCGTAATCGTCAAACACGAGGGCGGGGCCGGTGTGCTTTGTGAGATGCGCCTCGGCTGCGGCGGGTTTCATCACGGCACCACGCGGGGCAAGATTGCCGGTTAGCACCGCAATGCTGCCACTGGCTGCGATGGGGTTATCAAGCGGGCGGATAACATCGGCGTTCCAGATTTTGGCGTCTTCATAGCGCTCGCCGATGGTTTGGCCGGTGACGGTTTTTTCGTCTTTGTTGAGCAGCGGCAAGAGCTGTCTGAAGAAGGCGGGAAAGCCGCCCGCGTAGAAAAAATCTTCCATTAGAAACGCGCCCGATGGCCTTATATTGGTAATCACGCCCGCTTTGTGCGAGAGGCGGTCGAACTCGGCTAAAGGCAGGTCGATGCCCGCCCGCCGCGCCATGGCGACGAGATGGATGATGCCATTGGTCGAGCCGCCCATGGCCATCAGAGCCAGAATGGCGTTTTCGAACGCGCCGCGCGTCAGGATGCTTTTTGGCGTAATGTCTTTCCAGACCATATCGACGATTTCGACGCCGCATTGCACCGCCATGCGGGTATGGCCTGCATCGGCTGCCGGAATAGAAGCGGCACCCGAGAGCGTAAAGCCGAGCATTTCGGCGATGCCGGCCATGGTCGAGGCGGTGCCCATCGTCATGCAGGTGCCGAAGGAACGGGCGATGCCTTGCTCCATCTCGCGCCAATCGGCTTCGGTGATGCGGCCCGCTTCTTTCTCGGCCCAATATTTCCAGACATCGGAGCCGGAGCCCAATGGTTTGCCACCCCAATTGCCGCGCAGCATTGGGCCCGCAGGCATAAAGATTGCGGGCAGATTCATGCTCGTCGCGCCCATGATGAGGCCGGGCACGGTTTTATCGCAACCGCCGAGCAACACGGCTCCATCGACCGGATGCGAGCGCAGCAATTCCTCCGTCTCCATCGCAAGGAAATTGCGGTAGAGCATCGTGGTCGGCTTGACGAAATTCTCCGAGAGCGACAGCGCGGGCAATTCCATCGGAAAGCCGCCCGCCTGCCAAATGCCGCGCTTCACCTCTTCGGCGCGCGCCCGAAGATGGGTGTGGCAGGGGTTGGCCTCGCTCCAGGTATTGATCACCGCGATCACGGGCTTGCCCATGAAATCCTCATAGCGATGGCCCATTTGCAACGCGCGGGATCTGTGACCGAAGGAGCGTAAATCATCCGCACCAAACCAGCGATGGCTCCGAAGCGTGTCTGGTGTTTTGCCGGTCATGCAGACATCTTTCAGAGTGAGCCGTTCGCAAACCAGTTGCGAAGGTGGGCGTCCATCCACTCGGTCTCGGTGCTGGCAGAGGGGAGTTGACCTACCCACGCATGGAAAGCATGAGGCATACCGCACGCCACGCGCCAGACACGGGGAATGTCTGCCTCGGATAAACGCCGCGAGAAAATAGCGGCATCATCGGCCAGCGGGTCGCATTCGGCGCTTAAGATAATCGTCGCGGGCCAATTGGCCGAAAGGGGATGGCGGGCAGGCGATAGTTCTGGATGATCAACCGACCCGTCTTTGCCGCGATACGCCTCAATAAACAGATCAAGTGTCGTGCGTTCGAGAATATGTCCCTTACCGTAAATATGCGTCGACGGTAGGGTTTGGGTGAGGTCTAGCCAAGGACTCATCAAAAAAAGGATACTTAAAGGCGAATTTCCTTTGGCCAGCAACCGCTGCGTCACCGCGGCTACGAGGCCCGCACCCGCGCTGATCCCACCAAAGGCGATTTGAGTGCGCTTGAGCCCTGGTATGGCGCCGGCAGCGATCGCCTCGATGATGTCCTCCCCGTCATCAACGCCCGCTGGCCATGGGTTTTCCGGTGCCAAGCGATAGGAAATGGACACAAGATTGGCTGGAAGAGCGGCGGCCAACCGTAACGCCTCGTGGTGTACATCATCCAGACTGCCTACCGCATAGCCCCCGCCATGGACGAAGACGACGGTTGGGAGATCGACTTTATGGTCAACCCGATAAATGCGAACGGGCCGTTCGCCCCCGCGTGTTGCAAGAGCCGATCGCTCAAAGGTAACGCCCGGCCGCGTCTCAATCGTCTTTTTAAGCGGGAACTGCACCCGCCCCCAATGGCGTTGTTCGGGAAAGTTCTGGCCCGTGCGGGCCGGAACGCCATTTTCTTTTTGCCAGTTTGTCAGCAGAGAAATCAGGTCGGCAACGTCTGGATGCAGCGGCATGGATAAACTCTCAAATCATGGGCGAATAGGCGAAAATTAGGCCTGTCTTAAAACGGTGTCTAAACTGTCGAGCGCCCCGCCCCAGCCCATTTTCATGGAGTCGCGCCCTACTTCGAAGGCTGCCTTTTCGATGTCGGAAGCTTGGTGGGGCGTCCATATAATGGTGACCCGCGAACCACTCCCGATCGACTCGAACTGAATCTCGGTCATCAATTCAAGCGGCCAATCCGAATTCATCGGATGACGGGTCAGTTCCCGTTCAGCATTGGAGAAGGAATTGATAAAGACCAGTTTATGCTGAGGCTCCACGTCTAAAATACGCCAGAGGCCCCACATTTCCATGCCATCGGGCGTTTTCATACCATACAGATAGGAGCCGCCCGGTCGTACATCGAGCTCAGCAACAACGGTCGATATGCCCTTTGGGCCCCACCATTTGATGATCGCATCGCGGTCGCTCCACATCCGATAGAGTGTCTCGACCGGCACGGCAAATTCACGCGAAATGATGAAGGGTTCGATCGCTTTTTGGAGATCTGTGGCCATGGTCATTTTCCTCGCGCGTTGCTGGTCAATCGAGCTTCATTGGCTTTGGCGCGTCAAGAATCTTTTGCATGAAGACGAGATCAAGCCAGCGGTCGAATTTGTAGCCAACCTCTTTTAATCGTCCCGTCTCAACAAACCCGAAGCCGTTATGAAAGCGGATCGAACCTGTATTACCTGCCTCGATGCCGCCGATCATGACATGTTTGCCAAGCGCTCTGGCAGCCTCAATCAAGGGGTACATCAGCTGTTTGCCAATGCCTTTGCCATGATGGTGGCGGTGGACATAGATGGAATGTTCAACGGAATGCAGAAAGCCGTCATGGGGTCGGAAATCGCCGAAGCTAGCAAATCCCGCGATTTCGCCGCCCAAAATGGCAACTAACACGGGATAATTGTGCTGGTGGCGATCTTTCAACCAAGCCCGACGGTTTTCAAGGGAATAGGCGTAATGAGACCAAATCGCCGTGCTGTTCAAAATCGAGTCATTGATGATCTCAAGAACGCCGGGAAGGTCGGCCTCAGTAGCCTGTCGAACAGTAATTTGCATCGCGAACCCTCCCTATGAACACCGATTAAAATATGAGTTTAGCGAAGAAAGCGACACCAAGCCACCCGCTCGCCGCGATTTAAAGCGAATGCGGCTTGTGATTTCCGATTTTGATACTACCTGAAGAGCAGACGACCATCTGCGCACGATAAAAAGGATACACGATTGTGACTCTTCTTGAACAATTGAACTGGCGTTACGCAACCAAGAAAATGGACCCGGCCAAATCGGTTCCGCAAGAAAAAGTGGACCAAATTGTAGAAGCGATTCGTTTGACGCCAACCTCAAGCGGTCTGCAGCCTTACGAGTTGCTGGTTATTACCAACAAAGACATCAAAGAAAAAATCCAAGCTTTGGCTTGGGGTCAGTCGCAGGTTGTCGATTGTTCTCATCTGATCGTATTCGCCGCTTGGGATGATTACACGGCGGAGCGGATCAACGGGTCGTTCGACTACACGATCGCCGAGCGTGGTGTAGGTACCAATGAACGTACGGAAGCCTATCGTAAGAACATGCTGGCCAATTATCCGCCGCGTGGACCGGACGTAAATTTTGTACACACGGCCAAGCAAACCTATATTGCACTGGGTATTGCGATGGTGGCCGCCGCCGAATTAGGAGTTGATGCAACGCCGATGGAAGGCTTCGATCCCGATGCGCTCGACGCATTGCTGGGTCTACGCGCCAAAGGACTGCGCAGCGTAACGATCCTGCCACTCGGCTATCGCGATGCGGCCAATGACTGGCTGCTCCCACTGAAAAAAGTTCGCCGTTCGCGCGAAAACTTTGTTACCGAAATCAAGTAAATCCAAAAAAAGCCGTCGCCTTTTCCAAGGCGGCGGCCTTCGGCTTAACCAACGCGTACCAACGGCACTGCAGGTAGATCGCGCGTC
This sequence comes from uncultured Hyphomicrobiales bacterium, assembly GCA_903900975.1. Lineage (GTDB taxonomy): Bacteria > Pseudomonadota > Alphaproteobacteria > Rhizobiales > Beijerinckiaceae > CAIUPE01. The sequence goes on from CAIUPE010000102.1 coordinate 37,260, forward strand.
GTGCGATATACGCCGGACCAATAGAGCAGCGGGTCAGACCAATCGCCCAATTCGACGGCCTCAATCCGTCCGATTACAATGGCGTGGGAATGGCGCTCGATAATTTCTTCAATGGTGCAGTCAATGGCCGCCAAGGCTCCATTGAGCAAGGGGGCTCCGGTAACGAGGCTTTTCCAACGTGCACCCGCAAACCGTGCAGCACCCTTTTCGCCGGATTTACCGGCGAAGCGGTCGGCTAAGTCCTGCTGGTTCGCATCGAGTAAATTAACGCCGAACGCTCCATATTCTTTCAGAATGGGCCAGGCCGATGCGCTGCGATTAATGCATACCAGCAAGCGGGGCGGATCAGCCGAAAGGGATGTCACAGAGGTGGCCGTCAGTCCCGTCCGGTCGTCGCCGGTACCCACGGTGATGAGGCCAACGCCGCCTGCCAGCCTTCGCATGGCTTGCCGAAAAGCTGCGGGATCGATGGTCGGGTTCATATGACATATTCCTGCGTTTGGGTATTCGATTTCAGAAGTGTCGCGAGCAATTTTTCCTCAAGCGCGCCGAATTGGACGGATCCACGTCGTCTTGGGCGGGCAAAAGGAATTTCAAGATCAAGTGCAATCTTGCCATTTTCGGTCAGTACCACCCCGTCGGCCAAAGTGAGGGCTTCGGTGACGTCGTGGGTGACTAGGATAGCGGTAAAACCCTCTTCCTGCCAGACCCGGTCCAAGAGACTTTGCATGCCGATCCGGGTAAGCGCATCGAGTGCCCCGAGCGGTTCGTCGAGAACGAGCAGATCTGGGCGGCTGATCAGTGCCCGGGCCAGTGCAACGCGCTGTTTTTGTCCACCTGACAGAACTTCGGGCCACTCTCCGCCGCGGTCACCCAGCTGGACGGCCTCGAGCGCTTGGCGGGCCAGCGAAAAGGCTCTTTTCTTATCCCGTTGCGGCCCAAGCCCGAAAGCGACGTTTTCGATCAGACTGGCCCATGGTAAGAGCCTTGGTTCTTGATACATGATGCGAGCCGCGGCCTTTTCATCTGACGAGCCTTTGATGGTCCGGGTGCCGCCATACTGGGGATCCAGTCCAGCAATAATCCGCAAAAGCGTGCTTTTTCCCGAGCCTGATTGGCCGACGATGGCCACGAACTCACCGGGGTTAACCTCAAGGTCGATACCATTCAATACTGCCGTATGACCGAAATGTCGGGTATTACCGCGCAGAAATACCGAAGTGCCGCGCGCTATCGATCCGGTTGCCTTTGACTTTAACGGTGTCATACCTTGGCTCCCTTTCGATAGGCCGGATGCCATGCTAGGCTGACGCGTTCAATGGCGCGGACACTCGAATCGGCGAGTTTTCCAAGTAAGCCATAAATCAGGATTGCGAGTACGACGACATCGGTTTGCATGAATTCGCGCGCACTCATTGCCATATAGCCCGACGCAATCACGGTCTTGATACCCAGCGCCTGAAATTCCCGCAACCGTTTCGCTACTGTCTCGGGATCGCCCACCAAAGCCGTACCGGCGCTACCGCGAACCAACCCGATACCGGTCCATAGATTGGGTGCGATCACCAGATTGTCGCGTCGTCCGCTCCCATGCAAGGCGCTCATCCGCTTTTCGTTGTGATTCGATGGCGATGCCTGTCGCATCAGCTAAAATCTGGGTCACATCTTCATGGTGCCCCGAAGCCCATTGCGCCACCTTCGCCATTTCGGAATTGATCAGCGAGACAAATTCCGGGTTGGCCTTGGTATAGGAAGCATTGGCGAGAAAAAATGAATTTTGCCGCACAATGCCTTGAGCTGGCGCAAGGACCCGGGTTCCCGGTTGTGCTTCGGCTACGGCATAGAAGGGATCTCAAATCGTCCATGCATCGATGGCGCCCTTAGCAAAGGCCGCCGCGCCATCGGCCGGAGTGAGATAGACAGGTGTGATATCTTGATACGTCAGGCTGGCTTTTTCGAGAGCGGCGATGGTCAAATTATGGGCCGATGAGGCCTTTGCAAAGCCAAGTTTTCTGCCTTTTAGATCGGCAATCGACTGGATCGGCGAGGTGTCCTTAACCAAGATAGCAGCGCCCGCGCCGGCAGCTTCTTGCGCTGCTACATAAACAATATTTGCACCTGCCGCTTGCGCAAAGATAGGTGGAGCATCACTGGTATAACCGTAATCGATACTTCCTAAATTGAGCGCTTCAAGCAAAGGGGGGCCAAACGAAAATTCAACCCATTTGACATCGATGCTTTTGGCTTTGAATGCCTCATCGATTTGGCCGGTTTGTTTAGCAAGATACAGCAGACCATTCTTTTGATAGCCGATTCGAATTTCCTTCGTTGCGGTTTGGGCAAACAGGGAAGCAGGTGAAAGTGCGATAGCCGCGAGAGACACCGTGAGTATAGATTTTAGAAAGGCCCGTTTAGACATGAGGTTTTTCCCTTTAACGTAATGACCGGCCTCTAACAGGATCGCTCCGCCTTTCGCCATCCATGCGGCAAAGGAAACGGCGCGACATTCAGTCCGGCTCGTTTCGTCCGTGAATGATAAAATTTGGTCTGCTTAAGGCTCTGATGGATGGTTCAACGAGCGTCTCGACATTCGTATGGCACCATGGAACTTCTCCTTCGTTAGGGAGCCCACGAATGCGCCGGAACGTTCCGGTTCGTGGCGCTTTAGCATTTGTTAACGCGGTGCAAGCTGCTCGCTTCAAATCTCCGCGA
>CAIUPE010000103.1 GCA_903900975.1 uncultured Hyphomicrobiales bacterium
CATGATGGTGATTTTTTTGGTGTTAATACCGGCCAGTTCAACCGCCTCGGGGTTACCACCGATCGCATAGACATAGCGTCCAAACAGCGTGCGATTAGTCACAAAGGTCATGATCAGACCGACCGCCAAAGCGAGAGGCGGGCAAGATCTATGATGAAAGCATCGTGCTCGAAGCCGCCATGGCGCGCGGATCGCAACTGTTTTTTGATCATACCGGCCCCACGGGACAGCGGGCGCTTGCTGGCCTAGGCTCGAAATTGCAGGGGGACACGGCCGCAGGCATTTCGCCTGATATTGTCGAACGCAGTCAGAGTTTCGGCGAATCGATTGCCGACCACATCGCACTATGGGCAAAAAGCGATGGCGGCGATGTAATTGAAACCATGGGCTTTCCATCCGATTACACGCTAACGCCCGGCCCTTCGCATTGGGTACCAACCAACGCGATCCGGATGCAGCAAACGCCGCTTCTGCCCGCTTGGGGGAAGAACCGCACCTTTATCGTCCCCGATGGTGCGTCCTGCCCCCTGCCCCCTCCGCCCGACTATAGTGAAGATCCAAAATCGACCTTTTATAAGCAAGCGCTAGAGGTCTACACGACGTCAAAAAGCCTGACGCCCGAGCAGCGCAAAATTGCGCGCTTTTGGACCGATGATCCGATGCTCTCGCCCACCCCTCCCGGGCATTGGAACTCGATGGTGTTACAAATCATGGAGCGTCAGCACGCCTCGATTGAAACCTATGTCGATGTCTTGGCGCGGCTGGGTATTGCGGTGGCGGATGGCTTTATCGGCTGCTGGCATGAAAAATATCGCTATGATCTCGTTCGGCCAGTTACCTACATTCGGCGCTTGATCGATCCCACATGGGAATCGCCCATTTTGACGCCACCCTTTCCGGAATATCCGAGCGGGCACAGCACGCAATCGGCGAGTGCCGCCACCGTCCTGACCCCGATTTTTGGCGAGAATTTCGCGTTTGACGATACAACCGGTGAGGCTGATGGGCTTCAGCCGCGCCATTTCTCCAGTTTTTGGGACGCAGCCAATGAGGCGGGGATCTCAAGGCTTTATGGAGGCATCCATTTTCGCGCGGCGATTGAGCTCGGCCTCGAGCAAGGCCGCTGCATCGGCGGCTATGTCAACGCGCTTAAGACACGGAAATAGAATGATGAAATGGCTTTTTTTTACAAGCGCCCTGATGGCTGGAATCTTTGTTGGCCTCGCATCCGCTGCAGCTGAGGAGAACCAGCCCATTACGCCAAAATTTGTCGAGATCACGGATCACTCCGGCATCGACAGCCATTACACGGGCGATTGGGAATATATGGTAGGCGGCGGCGTTGCCACGTTCGATTGCAATGGCGATGGGTTTCCTGATCTTCTGATTGCAGGCGGCACATCACCTGCCAAATTCTACCAAAACATCAGCACCAAAGGCGGTGCTATCCGGTTTGAGGCAAAGACCAGCGGGCTGGAACTCGACAAGGTCATCGGTGCCTATCCGATCGATATTGACGGCGACGGCATCATTGATCTCGTGCTTTTGCGCGTCGGTGAACCTGTGCTGATGCGCGGCCTTGGCGGCTGTAAATTTGAGCGCGCCAATGAAATCTGGAAATTCGAAACCCATGATGCGTGGAACACCGCTTTTGCCGCCACTTGGGAAAAGGGCGCGACATGGCCAACCCTCGCCCTCGGCACCTATATTAATTACCATGAGACAATCTATCCGTGGGGCACTTGCACGGATAATTATCTCTATCGGCCCGATAGCACACTAAAGCCAGTATCCGGCTTTCAGCGCCCTGATCTCTTAAATCCCGGCTATTGCACCCTCTCGATGCTGTTTACCGATTGGAAGCGATCCGGCACGCCCGATCTTCGCGTGTCGAATGACCGCGAATATTACCAAGGCGGACAAGAGCAGCTTTGGCATATTCCGGCGGGCAGCCCACCTGCCCTCTACACCGAAGAAGAAGGCTGGAAGCCTCTTAAAATCTGGGGTATGGGCATTGCCAGCTATAATCTGAGTTTTGACGGCTATCCCGATTATTTCCTCACCAGCATGGCGGACAACAAGCTGCAGGTGCTTAACCGGCCGAGCGATGGCACCGCGCCCGTTCCGGCGTTCAAAGACATCGCCTATCCAAAAGGCGTTACCGCGCATCGCCCCTATATCGGCGACGAGAAAAAGCCGAGCACCGCCTGGCATGCGCAGTTCGAAGACGTCAACAATGACGGTTATGTTGATCTCTTTATCGCCAAGGGCAATGTCTCGCAAATGCCAGATTTTGCGATCCATGATCCCAATAATCTTTTAGTTCAATCCAAAGACGGCCAATTCCACGAGATGGGCGACAAAGCCGGTGTGGCGAGCGTTCTCACCTCGCGCGGCGCCTCATTGGCCGATTTTAATCTGGATGGCAAAATCGATCTTCTGGTCGTGAACCGCTGGGACAATGCGCAAATCTGGCAAAATGTGACGCCAGATGCGGGTAACTTTGTCGAGATCATGCTGCATCAAGACGGCCCCAACCGCGACGCCATCGGCGCTTGGCTGGAAGTGGATAATGGCGACCACATCATGCGCCGCGAAATAACAATCGGCGGCGGGCATGCCAGTGGCCAATTAGGCTGGCACCATTTTGGCGTTGGCACAGCCCAATCGGTAAAGGTCCGCACGATCTGGCCGGATGGCACAGCGGGCGAATGGGAGACGCTCGCCAACAATGCGTTCTATTCGGTTAGCCGCGGGCAAGCTGCGAAGGCTTGGCAACGAGGTACGTCACCTTAAGCCCGGTAACGACCGGAGGTGATCTAAAATCACGAAAAACAAAAATCCGTTTCGGGGGCCCAACATGTCCGTTAAGAAAAGTTCCGCCAAAAAGACACTCATACCAATAGGTAAGGTTTCCCAAAATTATGAGGAGGTCACCAACAATATTATTGTGCGATATCCCTCTCTTTCAAAAGGCTATCAACAAATTGCGCGCTTTTTGACGCAAAACCCCAATGTGGTTGCGCTTGAAACGATCAACTCAATTGCGCAAGGTTGCCAGACCCACCCTTCAAGCCTCGTTCGCTTTGCGCAGCTCTTGGGATTTTCGGGCTTCAAGGCCATGCAAGGCGTGTTTCAAACCCGACTGGCAACGGCGGCGCCCGGCTTCCGCCAGCGGATTACGGCTTTAGAGAGCGATCTCGCACAAAAAAACCATCACGGAAATGCAGGTTATCTCAACAATCTGGTCGATCGCGATATCGCCTCGTTACAGGGTCTATTGGAAACGGTTGAGGAATCCGACTTAGCTAAAGCTGCTCACCTCCTAGCTCAGGCCGAGACCATTTATATCGCGGGCCAACTCCGCTCGGAACCGATCAGCGTATTGCTGCGCTATTTATTCGTGATGCTCAAAAGGCGCACGGTCCTGCTCGATCCCGCAGGGGGGCTCGCCGAAGAAATGGCCGCAACACTCACCCCCAAAGATGTGTTGGTCGCCATCTCCTTCCGCCATTATGCCAAGGAAGTTGTGGCGATCACCGAAGCGGCGCTGGCTACCTCAACCCCGACCATTGCGATTACCGATAGCCAGCTCTCACCCATTGCCAAAGGCGCGCGCGTGTTATTCAGCATTCCGGAAGATGAATATTCCTTCTCGCGGTCGCTGGCCGCCCCCATGTGTCTGGCGCAATCGCTGGCCGTGGCGACAGCTGCAGCCCTCCATCCTGAAAAATCCTCCCCACCCCGCATCCCGACGGTAACAGGCAAGGCAAAGCCTAATCGACGGGCAGCGCCTGAATTATCCGCATAACAATCGGGTGCGTGATCGCTATCCCCACTTTTCAAACAAATAAAATTGCCACTTCAAAAAAATAACAATATTAATTGCAGAGTATCTTTATTAGAAATTCCATCTGACATTGGCTGTTGGTGTTTGAACAAGACAATAGACGGGAGAGACCCATGATTGCGGATCAAAAAGAAAGCCTTTTCATCCATGGTGAATGGCATAATGGCCGGGGTGCTGTGGCAGCGGTCACCGATCCCGCAACCGGCGAAACCTTGCGCGAAATCACCACCGCCAATGCCGCCGATGTGGCTGACGCCATCGCCTCCGCCGAAAAGGGTTTGAAACTCTGGCGCTCAACAGCCGCTTGGACGCGCGCCGATATCATGCATGCCATCGCCAGCGTTATGCAGGAACGCACCGAAGAAGCCGCCCGCCAGATCACGCTTGAAGCGGGCAAGCCGCTCGCGCAATCGCGCCGCGAATGGGCGCTCTGCATCGATCAGTTCCGCTGGTATGCCGAGGAAGCCCGCCGCATCTATGGCCGCATCGTCGAGAGCCGTGCACCCGGTGGCCGGATCGAGATTGTGCATGAGCCTGTCGGCATCGTCGCAGCCTTCACCGCGTGGAATTTTCCGGTTGTGCTGATTGCGCGCAAAGTAGCCCCCGCGCTCGCCGCCGGTTGCTCCGTGATTGTGCGCCCTTCCAGCGAAGTACCCGGCCCAGCTGCGATCATCATTGATTGCATGCGGCAGGCGGGGCTTCCTGCGGGTGTCGTCAATCTCGTCATCGGCCCGACGTCTGAAACCTATCAACCTTTGATGGCTTCACCGAGTGTGCGGAAAGTATCGCTCACGGGCTCGACCGCCATTGGTCAGCAGATGATCCGCGATGCGGCTGCCACCATGAAGCGCGTCAGCATGGAACTCGGCGGCAATGCACCGATGATCGTATTCCAAGATGCCGATATCGAAAAAGTGCTCGATGTGGCGGTGCCAACGAAATTCGCCAATGCCGGTCAGGTTTGCGTGACACCGGATCGTTTCTTCATTCATGAAGCGCTGCACGATGCCTTTGTCGACGGCTTTGCCAAGCGCGCCAAGGCGCTAAAGCTCGGCCACGGTCTTGACGAGACGAGCCAGATGGGACCGCTGATCAATGAGCGTCGCCGCAAAGCGATTGAAACCGTGGTGGCGGACGCCGAAGCGCGTGGCGGAAAAATCCGCGCGGGTGGTGGACGCCCTGCGGAACATAATCGCGGCTTTTTCTTTGAGCCGACGGTGATCTCCGATCTCCCCGATAAAGCACTCGCCTTAGCCGAGGAAAATTTCGGCCCGATTGCCGCGATCACCCGTTTTGCAAAAGCCGATGAAGTCTATGCCCGCGCCAATAGCGGCGGATTCGGCCTTTCGGCTTACGTCTTCACGCGCGATCCGTCGCGTATTCGGGAAGCGGTGGCATCGATTGAATCCGGCATGGTCGGCGTCAACAGCTTTGCCCTTGCAGCGGCTGAAGCGCCCTTTGGCGGCATTAAAGACAGCGGCATGGGCCGCGAAGGCGGCAGCGAAGGCATTTACGACTATCTGAATGTCAAACTCTCGCAAATAACGCTTTAAAAGGAAAACCCATTATGGTTCCGAACACTATTCGCGCTTTATGGGCTCAAGGAAAATCGGCATTGAACGGTTGGCTTTCAACCGACAGCCCTTTTGTGGCCGAAATCATGGCCGCCCAAGGCTATGACAGCCTGACGATTGACCTTCAGCATGGCTTTGTCGGCTATGATGCCGCGCGCGGCATGTTGCAAGCGATGCGGGCGAGCGGTGTAACACCGATGGTGCGCGTGCCATGGCTTGATCCGGCGGACATTATGAAGGCCCTTGATGCCGGTGCCTATGGCATTATCTGCCCGATGGTCAACACGCGCGCGGAAGCCGAACAGCTCGTTTCCTATATGCGCTATCCGCCCAATGGCGTGCGCAGTTTCGGCCCTTCCCGCGTGACGTTTTCAGCCGGTGCCGATTACGGCCAACATGCTGATCAAGAAGTGCTCTGCTTTGCCATGATCGAGACGGCGGAAGCCATGCGCAATATAGATGCGATTGTTTCAACGCCGGGCCTTGATGGCGTCTATATCGGCCCAGCCGATTTAACGCTCGGCCTAACTGGTCGGAAATATCCAACCGGTTTTGACCGCGAAGAACCCGAGATTGTGGAGGCCATCAAGCGCGTGCTGGATGCGGCCCATAAAGCAGGCATTCGCGCTTGCTTGCACAATGGCTCGGCGGCCTATGCGGCGAAGGCCGTGGGCTGGGGCTTTGATCTCGTCACTATCTCCAACGATGTCCGGCTTTTGGCAGGAGCAGCCGCAGCAAGTGTTGCGGAAGCGCGCAAGCTGATCGGCTCGGCATCCACGAACGCCCCAGCACAAGCACGCGGAGGATATTGACGTGCCTCATCTTCTGATTGCCGGAAAAATCCACGACGATGGCATCGCGCTTTTAAAAGCAGCCAAGGGTGTCACCTATGATTATGTGACCGAGATCTCGCATGATTCCTACGCGCCCTTAATCGAGAAGGCCGATGGCCTCGTCATCCGCACGCAGCCTTTGCCTGCAGACACAATGGCCAAAGGCAGCAAGCTCAAAATCGTCTCGCGCCATGGCGTGGGTTATGATGCGGTGGATGTTCCCTCGCTCAACGCGCGCGGCATTCCGCTGGCGATTATCGGCGACGTGAACTCGCGCCCTGTGGCCGAACACGCGATGATGCTGATGCTGGCGCTCGCCAAAAAAGTACGAACCTATGATGCAGCCACTCGCGTTGGCCCCTGGGGCTATCGCAACGGCTTTGAAGCCATCGAACTGCACGAAAAAAACCTGCTGATCGTCGGCTTCGGGCGCATTGGTCGGCATGTCGCCAAAATGGCTTCGGGCTTTGGCATGGTGATCTATGCGTTTGATCCCTTCCAATCCAATGACGCCATCAAAGCAGGTGGCGCAGAACCCATCACTGATTTGAAAACCGGCTTGGCGTTGGCCGATTTTGTTACCGTGCACGTCCCGATGTCGGGCGGCAAAGCGGTGATCGGCTCCGATGAGCTCGCCTGCATGAAAAAATCAGCGTTGATCGTCAACACCGCGCGTGGCGGTTTGATTGATGAAAGCGCGTTGTACACAGCCTTGCAAAGCGGCCAGATTGCGGGTGCCGGAATCGATGTGTTTTTGGAAGAACCGCCAGCTGCCAACCACCCGCTGTTTGCAAGCGAGAAAGTCATTCTATCGCCCCACTCGGCAAGCCTCACGGTAGAGTCGGCGATCCGCATGGCGGTGATGTCGGTTAAGAACGCGCTCGATTATTTCGATGCGAAACTTGACCCCGCCCTTGTGGTTAATCGCGACCATCTGTCCGACGAAGCACGCCTCCATCTCAAGGCCTAAGCACAAGAGGAATTGACCATGCGCACGATTAAAGGCCCCGGCGTCTTTCTCGCCCAATTTGCGACCGATGAAGCCCCTTTCAACACGCTAGACGGCTTGGCCGGATGGGCGGCGGGCAAAGGCTTCAACAGCGTGCAGATTCCAACCTGGGATTCGCGCGTCATTGATTTGAAATTAGCTGCCGAAAGCCAAGCCTATTGCGATGATTTTCGCGGCACGCTGGCCAAGCATGGCTTGGAGATCACCGAGCTTGCCAGCCATTTGCAAGGCCAGCTTGTAGCACTGCATCCGTCCTTCGATATCCCAGCCGATTCCTTCGCAGCCCCCGAGGTTCGCCGGAACCCTGCCAAGCGGCAGGAATGGGCGGTTGATCAATTGATGATAGCGGCTAAAGCCTCGCGGCGTTTCGGGCTTGATCGCCATGTAACGTTTAGCGGCTCGCTGCTCTGGCCTTACCTCTACCCTTATCCGCAATGGCCGGAAGGCTTGATCGAAGACGGCTTTAACGAATTGGCCAAACGCTGGCGTCCAATCCTCGATGCGTATGATCGCGAAGGCGTCGATGTCGCTTATGAAATCCATCCGACCGAAGATTTACATGACGGTCTGACGTTTGAGATGTTCTTAGAAAAAGTCGGCAATCATCCACGCTGCAACATCATGTATGATCCGAGCCATTTGATCCTGCAGTCGATAGATTACCTGACCTATATCGACCATTACCACGAGCGCATTAAGTGCTTCCATGTAAAGGACGCCGAGTTCCGTCCCGATGGCAAAACGGGCGCTTATGGCGGTTTCCAACCTTGGCTCCGTCGTGCCGGTCGCTTCCGTTCACCGGGCGATGGCCAGATCGATTTCGGCGGCATTTTCTCAAAACTCTCCGGCTATAATTATGATGGTTGGGCAGTGCTGGAATGGGAATGCTGCCTGAAAAATTCCGAAGATGGTGCATTTGAAGGCGCGCGCTTTATTCGTGACCATATCATCCACGTCGCCGACCGCGCCTTTGACGATTTCGTTAAAGCGAGCGACGACCGTTCCGACAACAAGGCCATGCTTGGCATTTGATAGAGGACGTTCCTCATGAGCACTGCACCCAACCGTAAACTCCGGCTCGGCATGGTCGGCGGCGGCTTTGGCGCCTATATTGGCGGCATCCATCGCTTCGCGGCACGCCTTGATAACCACTACGAACTCGTCGCTGGCGCGTTCGATGTGAATGCCGATCGCGGCCATCAATTCGCGGCTGAAAACTACATCGCTGCGGATCGTTCCTATACCGATTACAAAGCGATGGTGGCGGGTGAATTGGCCCGCACCGACAAGATCGATGTGGTGGCTATCTGCACGCCAAACCACACGCATTTTGCGATTGCCAAAGCCTTCATCGATGCAGGCTTCCACGTCATTTGCGAAAAGCCGATGACCACAACGTTAGAAGATGCCGAAGCGCTGCATACTTTGGCCAAAAGCTCGGGCCGTTTCGTCGGCGTCACTTACACCTATTGCGGCTATCCGATGATCCACGCCGCGCGGGCGATGGTGGCGGCGGGCGATCTTGGTGCCGTACGTGTCATTCAGGTTGAATATCCGCTCGAATGGATGGCCACCGCGATTGAATCTGAAGGCAACCAGCAAGCCAAATGGCGCACCGATCCGAAGCTTTCGGGACGCGGTGGTTCCATCGGCGATATCGGCACCCATGCCTATCATCTCGCGGGCTTTGTGACGGGGCTTAAAGCCGAGGCACTGTGTGCGGATCTCACCACTTTTGTTCCGGGCCGTAGCTTGGATGACAACGCCCACGTGATGATCCGCTATGAAGGCGGGGCGCGTGGACTGCTCTGGTCGTCGCAAGTGGCGATTGGCTGCTCGAATGGATTACGCCTTCGCGTGTTTGGCGAAAAGGCCAGCATCCAATGGCATCAGGAAGCGCCGAACGAGATCACGTTCTCGCCGCTTTTTGGCAAGCCGGAAACGATAAAGCGCGGGCGGGATGATCTGGGCGATGGCGCAGCGGTGCGCACACGCACGCCTCCGGGCCATCCGGAAGGCTATATCGAGGCCTTCGCCAATCTCTATTCCGGCTTTGCGGAGGCCATGCGGGCGATCAATGACGGCCGGGACGCCAGCGCGATCGGCGTCAATGTCCCGACCTCCTATGACGGGTTGAAGGGCGTGGCCTTCGTCGATGCCGTCGTCGACAGCCACGAAAAAGCGCCGTTTGGCTGGATAAAGCCTGCGCACGCTTAAAATATATTATATAGAACCACCAAGCTTGAAGACCTCTTTAGAAACGGG
>CAIUPE010000104.1 GCA_903900975.1 uncultured Hyphomicrobiales bacterium
CCCGCTGGTACAAAATATTCGTCAGGCCGGTTGCAAGGCCACGCTTTCAATATAGCAAGCCCTATTACAGGAGCATTGGACTATGAGGTATTATCTCGCCCCAATTGCCTTCGCATGCGTCGCTTTATGGTTCAGCCCCGCGGCAATGCCTAGCCCGGCTATCGTCAAAGCGTCCGAGGCGGGCGCTTCGTTAGACTCCAATCTTACGACGGGAGGAGGCCATGATGACACGCTTATGCTGCAAAACGTCCTTGACCGCGCCAAGTCGGGGCACGCAGTGCAATTGGTTATCGACGGACCAGCACTTGTTAGCGGGCTGAATGTCTACGGCCATACGACCATAGAGTGTACGGCAGGCGCAGGGCTCTACCTCAAAGATAACGCAAACCGCGCAATGCTGCGTAATGGAAATAGAACGCGCGGAAAAATAATCGATACTGATATTGCCATTCGCGGCTGCTTGTTAAACGGCAACCGCGATAATCAACGTATCGGGGGGCCAATGCTGTTGGGCCGATATTCGCCTGTCGAGGAAGACGGAAAAACACTCCAAAGCGGAATTCAGTTTTTCGGAGTTCAACATCTTACGTTGGAGAACCTGTCACTAATTCACATTCGCTCGTTCGGTATTCATATTGCAAATGCAAAATATATCCATCTCGACAAGATTACGGTCGATACTGGTCTGCCGCCATATCCGTATACCGGGAGCTTGGCGGAGCAGCAGGCTTATGTGAACAAAGGCGTCAACGACGATGGAATTCATTTTAATGGGCCAATTCAATATTTGCTCGCCGAAAGATTAAAGCTGCGTACCATCGACGATGCATTTGCCCTCAACGCGAACGATGGTTCGTATGACGACATGACCGTCAAAGATGAAATCGGTCCGTATGTGGGGCAAGGACCTATAACCGATGTAACAGTTCGGGATGTTACCTTCATGGAATCGCATGAGGGAATTCGCCTGCTGTCCAGAGATCAAAAGATCGATCGGATATTATTTGAAGATCTCAAGGGGGCGGTGCGGATGCGAGTCGTTCTTCTGAGTCATTTTGCTACCACGCAGCACACCGGAGACTATGGATCGCTCACCTTCAAGAATGTTGCAGTGAACCCTATTGCGAGCGCCGAATATCTGGAAACCTATCCATGGCTAAGGGATTTTTTCCTCAACAGCCCCAATCATTGGGATGTGGTTGAAGATGCTAAACGGCCTATATTTTCTCTCAACAGTCCTATTAAAAATTTAGTCCTGAATAACGTTTCTGTAAAAGTAGTCGACAAACGACCTTTGGTCTGGGTTGGGCCAGACGCAGCAATCAATAACTTTAGTGCGGACATCGAGGTAGATGATCCTGCCGGAAACGCGATCCCAGTTGAATTGGTCGGTCACGTGAAGCATTTCGATTTTCATTTGAATTGGCGAGGTAAATCACCAATACGAATTGAAGGTGGCAAGATCGATAATTTAGTCTGGCGCCATAAAAGATAATGTTTGGTGAGGCGTTCGATGCGTCCGGATTCTCCATCGGTCGGGGACCGGCCGCTGAAACGGTCATGGGAATGGAAATGGCGGAAGGCGGAAAGATTAGCTTCCTGCTGGACCCGGAGTGATTGGGCGAACTTCGAGCTGCGCTGGAACGCGCCGGGAAAAAGCATTGAGGGCATCGACATGATGGACCATTCGATGGTGGAAATTCGGGAAGCGGAACAATTGTCCCACCATCAGCGCCTGGGCTTCCGCAACCTTCTCCGGATCGATGAATCCAAGGCCGGATCATCCGCCGCGATCATGGTGCTGCGCCGAATGAAGACCGCAGCGGAGACGGGCGATGGCTATGACGACCTGCTCGCGGACCCTGGCGTGAACCGGCTGTTTAATAAGAATTGGGGTCAGAGTAGATTTATTTTATATCTACTCTGACCCCAATTCTTCCAGGAGAGTAGCACAGCGGCCGAATTTTTCTCTTCGCCGGTGATCGGCCCCCACTGAGTGGTCCGTTTTGATTGTTAG
>CAIUPE010000105.1 GCA_903900975.1 uncultured Hyphomicrobiales bacterium
ACGCTCTCGGATGAAGGTTTTTTCATGAAGCAGAAAATGACACGTTTTCTGAACCATGAAAACCTAGAAAACCAATTGATTTTGCTCAGAAAAAATCACATGATCAATTCAAATCTACCCACTAAAATCCGCGAAGAGCCTTTTTTAAAGAGTGTGCTGCGATGACAACGCAATTTCCAAAATCTCTGGTTCTCGTAGGCGCAGGCAAAATGGGTGGCGCGATGCTGGAAGGCTGGATTGCCTCCGGCCTGCCTGGCAGTGCGGTAGCCATTATCGACCCGTTGCCATCGGCTCAAATGGCGGCCTATTGCGGGGCGCTCGGCATTGCGGTTAATCCGCCGGCAGGCTCGATTGCAGCACCTGAAGTATTGGTGCTCGGCATCAAGCCGCAAATGCTCGATGCCGCCGCGCCGACTTTGGCACCTCTCGCGGGTAAAGATACGTTGGTGCTCTCGATTTTAGCTGGCAAAACGATTGCCAATTTGAAGGCGCGCTTACCTGATGCACGGGCCTTTGTGCGGGCGATGCCGAACCTTCCGGCTTCTGTTGGACGCGGTATTACAGGCGCAGTCGCTAATGTGGATGTTTCCGCCAAGCAGCGCGAGATTGCCGATACGCTGTTAAAGGGCGTGGGGCGCGTCGAGTGGGTGGATCGTGAGGCGCTGATTGATGCGGTCACTGGCGTGTCCGGCTCGGGGCCTGCTTACGTGTTTCACCTTGTCGAATGTCTTGCTAAAGCGGGTGAAGCCGAAGGCTTGCCGCCTGATTTAGCGCTTCGGCTGGCCCGCGCAACGGTGGAAGGCGCAGGCGAATTGCTGTTCAAATCCGAGCTGTCGGCTGCCACTTTGCGCCAGAATGTGACCTCGCCGGGCGGCACCACCGCTGCAGGCCTTCAGGTTTTGATGGGCGAGAACGGGCTTGAGCCTTTGATCGCGGGCACTGTGCATGCGGCGCGTCGTCGCGCTGCGGAATTGTCGGGTTAAGCGCTATAGACAATCGCCTTGCGGCTCGCCATCTGCTAGATTGAGTGAGCAAAAGCGGGAGTGGATCATGGCGAAATCAACAGATGGAACGGGCGTTTCAATTCGTGAACGCGTCATTGATGCGCTGATGGCGCTGGCCGAGACCCGCGAGTGGGATCAGATTGAAATCGGCGACATTGCCGATGAAGCCGGTATTTCCCTTTTAGAATTGCGCGATGCCTTCCCGTCCAAAGGCGCGATTTTGGGCGGCTTTGCGCGCCGCATCGATCATATCGTGCTGGCAGGTGCGAGCGACGATCTGCTCGGCGAAACCGATAAAGACCGTATTTTCGATGTGCTGATGCGCCGTTTCGATGCGCTCTCGCCCTATAAAAACGCGCTCAAGCGTATGGCACCGGCTTTGGCGCGCGATCCTTTGTCGATGACGGCGCTTAATCGGAGCGCGCTAAACTCTATGCGATTCATGCTGGCCTCTGCCGGTATCGATACCGAAGGCCCGATGGGGCTTTTGAAGCTGCAGGGGGCCGTGCTGATGTTCGCCAAGCTCATGGAAGTCTGGTTCAATGACGAAGATCCGGGACTATCGCGCACCATGGCGGCGATGGATGAGGAATTGAAGTGCGGTGGTATGATCATTAACCGCTTGGGCGATCTTTGCCGGATGACGGCACCGTTTTCGAACGCCTTGCATCGCTTGGCCGAACAGGGCCGTCACATGGCCGAGCGGCGTCACCCGCCACGGGGCAACCCCGATCTCGACCCTTCGATTTGAAAGCCTGATCCGAATGAGCACTTCCGAAACGCCAGCGCCGCAGATCAGCTTTGATGAGTTTATGAAAGTCGATATTCGGGTGGGAACCGTCATTGCCGCCGAACCGTTTCCGGAGGCGCGCAAACCGGCGATCAAGCTGAAGATCGATTTCGGTGGCGAAATAGGCGTGAAGCGTTCTTCTGCCCAGATCACCGAAAATCACAGCGTTGATACGCTGGTGGGAAGCCAAGTGCTGGCGGTGGTCAATTTTCCACCGCGCCAGATCGGGCCGTTTATGTCGGAAGTGCTGACCCTTGGCGTGCCGGATGGCAATGGCAAGGTGATGTTGATCAGACCCGACCGCGCGGTTACAATTGGCGGTCGGTTGTATTAGGCGATTTTTTGGGGTTAGAGCCTCATCCGGTCGTGTCCCACGACCACCTTCTCCCTAAGGGAGAAGGAAGCACGATTGGCCTTCTCCTGTCGGGAGACGGTGTCATCGAAGATGACGGATGAGGGGCTACCCTCCATCCAGTTCACTCAGCGGCCAGTGCCTTCGGCGTAACCGCTGCCGTGTAGGCGTCGATCAAGGCGCGTGAAACGGCACCTGGCGTGAATTTATAGGTACCCACTTCAGAAACCGGCGTCACCTCCGCGCCCGTGCCGCAGATGAAGCATTCGTCGAAGCCTGCCATTTCTTCCGGCATAATGCGACGCTCATGCACAGCGATGCCGCGGCTCTTGGCCAGCTCGATGATCGTCTGACGCGTGATGCCGTTCAGGAAGCAATCCGCAATCGGGGTGTGCAATTCGTCGCCTTTCACGAAGAAAATATTAGCACCCGTGCACTCAGCCACCCGACCTTGCCAGTCGAGCATCATCGCATCCGCATAGCCTTTTTTCTCGGCGCGGTGCTTGGAGATGGTGCAGATCATGTAAAGACCGGCGGCTTTGGCATGGACGGGAGCGGTCATCGGATCGGGGCGACGATAATCCGCAATATCGATACGGATGCCCTTCATTTTCTGCTCGATGTCGAACATGGATGGCCAATCCCACGTCGCAATGGCGACGTGGATCGTGGCATTTTGGGCCGAAATCGCCATCATCTCGCTACCGCGCCAAGCAACTGGGCGCACATAGCAGTTTTTGAAACCATTTTTAGCAACCACGAGATCCTTAGCGGCGTTCAATTCTTCCACCGAATAAGGGATTTCGAAGCCGAGAATATCTGCCGAATGGAGGAAGCGTTCGGAATGTTGGGTCGATTTGAAAATCTCGCCACCATAGGCGCGCTCGCCCTCGAAGACCGACGAACCGTAATGTAAGCCATGGCTTAGGACATGGAGCTTGGCCTCTTTCCATTCGACGAGTTTACCATCGAGCCAGATATAGCCATCGCGGAGGTCAAAGGGGATCACGGACATGGGGGCGCTCCAAAAGCTTGTGGCGATCACTGTCGCCTTCTGTGTTAGAAGTAACAATCGGGTTGAAATATGTCAACATCACTGACATAAATACACGAGAGATTTTACGACGGGATTGAAGAAGGCGACGATGAGTCAGAACCAGTCACTGGCAGCGGCGTTGATTCCGCAAGCAGGCGAATCGCAGGCGCTTTTCGAGTTGATCGAATTGCTCTTTTTTGCCTATCGCGATTTTGTGGGCGATCCGGACCGGTTGCTGGAAACCTATGGCTTTGGCCGGGCGCATCATCGGGTCATTCATTTCGTGGATCGTAATCCGGGGCTTACGATCGCCGAATTGCTGGATATTTTGAAAATCACGAAACAGAGCCTTAACCGGGTTCTTAAAGAACTCATCTCGAAACACTATGTCGAAAGCCGTTCTGGGATAGAAGACCGCCGACAGCGCCATTTGCATCTCACTGCGCGGGGTAAGCATTTGGCGAATAGTTTAGCGGCCTTGCAGATGGAGCGCATCACCCGGGCGATAGCCGAAGTGGGATCGAATGACGCCATTGCAGCTCGTCGCTTTCTTCAAGCTATGATTGATCCGTCAGGCCGCTCGGACGTTGACCGGATGTTGTCAAGCAAGGGATCGGCGTAATGAACGCAACCCGTTCGCGGCCAATGCTTACGGCCCAAGCGCCGCATATTCTAGTAGTGGATGATGACCGGCGCTTGCGTGAATTATTGGCGCGGTTTCTCAGTGAAAACGGGTTTCGGGTAACAGTTGCCAAAGATACGCTTGAGGCGCGCGCGCGGCGGGAATTGTTCATATTCGATGGCGTCGTGCTGGACGTGATGATGCCCGGCGAGAACGGCTTTGACTTCGCCCGCGTGCTTCGCGCGGAAAGCGATATTCCGATCATGATGCTGACGGCGCGCGTGGATACGGTGGACCGTGTCGAGGGGCTTGAAATTGGCGCTGATGATTATTTACCCAAGCCCTTCGAGCCGCGCGAACTCTTGCTGCGTTTAAACAATATGCTGCGCCGAACGGCAGCGGCAACCGCCAAAGCGGTGGAGCCCGCAGATACGGTTTCCTTTGGCGATTTTATCTTCCGCATTGAGCGGGGCGAATTGCGCCAAGGCAATGAGCTGGTACGCTTGACCGATCGCGAGCGCGAATTGCTGCAAATTCTGGCTAGAAAATATGGCGAGACGGTGCCGCGCGAGGAAATCGCAGGCGACGAGGAATTGGGCGAGCGCACGGTTGATGTGCAGATCAATCGGCTGCGCCGAAAGATTGAGGCGGACCCTTCCAACCCCGTGCATCTTCAGACCGTTCGAGGGGCAGGCTATCGGCTGTTGGTGGATTAGGCCATGGCGGATAAAAAGCACCCACCCCTTGCTATTGTCCTGTTTTACCGACGCCTCGCGCGCTGGCTTGCCAACCGCATGCCGAAGGCGCTGTTTACCCGCGCTCTGATCATCATCATCGCGCCTATGGTGCTGCTGCAATCGGTGGTGGCCTATGTGTTTATGGAGCGGCACTGGCAATTGGTAACGCGCCGCCTTTCAGCCGCTGTGGTGCATGATATTGGCACCGTCATCGATGTGATGGAACTCTCGCCCCGCCATGAGCTCGTAAACCCCGTGATCAAAATCGCGGGTGACCGGCTTGGGCTTGATATGGAAGTGATGCCGCCGGGGCCATTGCCACCCGCTGGACCGCGCCCGTTTTTCTCCATTCTCGATAGCGCACTTTCGGATGAAATCGATGAGGCGATCAAGCGGCCTTATTGGATTGATACGGTTGGTTCTTCCGATCTGATTGAAATCCGCGTGCAACTCGATTGGGGAATTTTACGGGTGCTGGCGCATCGCTCGCAGGCCTATGCGTCGAACACGCATATTTTCATCCTTTGGATGGTGGGCACATCGCTGGTGCTGTTGCTGGTCGCGATTTTATTCTTGCGCAACCAGATTAAGCCGGTGTTGCAATTGGCGGAAGCGGCGGAAAGTTTCGGCAAAGGCCGCGAGATCGATTATCGGCCACGCGGCGCCAAAGAAGTGCGCCAAGCGGGCATGGCGTTTTTGGAAATGAAACGCCGCATTGAGCGCGCGCTCGAGCAACGCACCGCCATGCTCAACGGCGTAAGCCATGATCTGAGAACCATTCTCACGCGGTTTAGGCTCTCGCTCGAAATGGTGGAAGACAGCACCGAGCTTGAAGCGCTCAAAAAAGATGTCGATGAAATGTCACGCATGCTCGAGGGCTATTTGGCTTTCGCCCGCGGCGACGCAGCCGACCCCGCCGAACCGGTGAATGTGCGCGCGCTGCTCGCCGAGCTGAAAGCGGATGGTGAACGGCAGGGGCACCCGACCACCATTGATGTGTCGGGCGATCCGGTGGTGACCATTCGGCGCGATGCAATCAAACGGTGTCTGGTTAATCTCGTCAACAATGCCGTGCGCCATGGCGATAAGATCGCGCTCTCCGCCGTGCTTGATGGCCGCTGGTTGCTGTTCCATATCGACGATGACGGCCCGGGCATTCCTGCAAGCCGCCGTGAAGAAGTGTTCAAACCCTTTGTGCGGCTCGATGAAGCCCGCAATGTGGATGAAGGCGGGTCGGGACTGGGGCTCTCGATCGCGCGCGATATTGTCCGCGCCCATGGCGGCGATGTGATGCTGCTGGATAGCCCGATGGGTGGATTGCGGGCGACGGTGCGGATACCGGTTTGAGGTTGCTCACCAAGCCGTCCTTGCGAGCGAACGCGAAGCAATCTACCGTGTCTCATGTCAACGCCGGATTGAACACTTTTTGAGAATGTATCATGGCGTTGAGCGTTGTGATGAGCTTTCGGAGCACAGCGATGAGGGCTACTTTGTGAGGCTTTCCGCTGGCTCTTAGTCGG
>CAIUPE010000106.1 GCA_903900975.1 uncultured Hyphomicrobiales bacterium
AGGTCCCCGTGCGCCGCACTTTTTTCATAAAGATGATAAATTATTCGCTATCAGCAGCTTTTTTTGCTTTCGCCTTCGGCGCAGCCTTAGCCTTCGGCGCCTCATCCGATGCCGCGTCCTCGCCAGCATTCGTCGCCTTTTTGGCCTTAGCCTTCGGCTGCGACGCTACACGCTCCGAATCATCCTCGATCAGGAGCTCTTCGTACGAAACCGTCTTGTCAGTCACTTTGGCCGTCGCCAAAATGTGGTCGACAACTTTGTCTTCAAACAATGGCGCGCGGATTTCTGCAATCGCTTGCGGATTCTGGCGGTAAAAATCCCAGACCATCTTTTCCTGACCAGGGAACTGACGCGCACGATCCATAACGCCCTGCGACACTTCCTCGTCGGACACAACGACCTTGGCAACATCGCCGATCTCGGCAAGAACGAGACCCAACCGGACCCGGCGCTTGGCAATACCAAGATATTCCGTGCGTGCGGCCTCTTCCGTCGTATCCTCGTCGGCAAACGTTTTGCCCGACTGCTGCAAATCGCCCGTGACCTGGCTCCAAATGCCATTAAATTCCTGCTCGACGAGCGATGGCGGCAGCTCAAAATCATATTGGCCGTCAAGAACATCCAGCAATTCGCGCTTGGTCTTCCGGCGCGCAACAACTTCATATTCACGCGCGATGTTGGAGCGGATCGCATCCTTCATCTTGTCGAGGCTTTCCATGCCGAAGCCCTTAGCGAATTCATCGTCGATCTTGGCTTCGCCAGGTTCTTCAACGCCCTTGATGACGGTATTGAAAGTAGCTTCCTTACCGGCCAGATTGGCAGCCTGATACTCAACCGGGAACGTCGCTTTCACGATGACCGTATCACCTGCCACAACACCGACGAGCTGCTCTTCAAAGCCCGGAATGAACTGGCCCGATCCGATATCCACCGGAATATCCGTGCCTGTACCGCCTTCAAAAGGCACGCCATCAATCATGCCCACAAAATCGATCACAACGCGGTCGCCGGTCTTGGACTTCTGACCCGCCTTGCGGGGAGAGAACGGACGTGATTGCGCAGCCATCCCCTTCAATGTCTCATCAACAGCATTCTCGTCGACGCTGGCGACCTGGCGTGTTACCGAAATCCCGCCAAAATCCTTCAGCTCGAATTTTGGCAAAACTTCAAGCTGGATCTGGAACTCAAGGCCACCCTTACCGGCAATAGCGGCTTCGATCACAGCCTGATCTTCCGGGAAAACGATTTTAGGCTCAAGCGCCAATTTCAGACCATTGTCCTCGATCAGCTTGCGGTTGGTCTCATTGACGAGGTTTTGTACCACATCGCCCATGACCTGACGTCCATACATCCGGCGCAAGTGCTCCAGAGGAACCTTGCCCGGACGGAAACCGTTGATGCGGACCTTGTCTTTCATCGCGACAAGTTCAGTCGTGAGGCGCTCGGCCAGATCTTGGGCTGCGAGCACCACATTGAATTCGCGCTTCAAGCCTTCCGAGAGGGTGTTCGTAACCTGCATGATCTTCAAAGCCTTCGTTAACAAGCCCGCGTCCACGACGCGGCAAAAAATAGAATGGTGCGGGCGGAGGGACTCGAACCCCCACGACTTGCGTCACTGGAACCTAAACCCAGCGCGTCTA
The DNA here is from genome assembly GCA_903900975.1 of uncultured Hyphomicrobiales bacterium. Classification (GTDB taxonomy): domain Bacteria; phylum Pseudomonadota; class Alphaproteobacteria; order Rhizobiales; family Beijerinckiaceae; genus CAIUPE01. The sequence goes on from CAIUPE010000106.1 coordinate 1,641, forward strand.
CCAGTTCCGCCACGCCCGCAATCCCAAGACGTACCCCGCGACCTCAAAAGAGATCAAAAGAACGCGCAAGCGCGATCCAGCAAGACCCGTCAGGACGCGGCTCTATAGCACGGACGAAGAAAGACGCTAGCGAAAAAGCACATGAGGGGTACGATCGTCACAATCCATCCGCCAACAAGCGGGCGATAACCAACCGCAATGCCTGCGGCAGGTCATGCGCCAAGAGGCCCGGTCCGGCTACTTTGCCGGCTTCAGCATGAAGCCATACGCCCGCCGCTGCGGCGTCGAAGGCCGATGCTCCTTGCGCCAGCAAACCACCAATCGTCCCCGCTAAAACGTCGCCCGAGCCTGCTGTCGCCAACCAAGGTGTGCCATTTTGGTTGATAACAGCGCGGCCATCGGGCGAAGCAATCACGCAGTCAGGACCTTTTAATACGACAACGACGCCCAAGAAGCGCGCAGCCGCTAAGGCTCGTCCCAACCGGTCGGGAGGGGCGACGATATCAGGCTGGGCTGAAAATAGGCGCGAAAACTCACCATCATGCGGTGTAACGACCACCTTCGATGCATGATCCCGCGTCATCATCGCCTGAAGTTCGGCACCTTGCGCCGCAAAACTCGTTAAGGCGTCGGCATCCAGCACCAAAGCGCGTTTCGCCAACAGAACCAGACGGACACATTCCTTTAAGGCCTCACCGACGCCGTTGCCCGGCCCCAACACAACCGCATTACGGCGTCCATCGTCCAGTAATCGGGCGAGGCCATTTACTCCGTCTGAACCCCGCACCATGATATCCGTCAATGCCGCGGCATTGACCACCAGCGCGTCACTCGGTGATGCCACCGTTACAAGTCCCGCTCCTGACCGGGCTGCCGCATGCGCCGCCAGGCGAGCAGCGCCCGTGCTTTCAATACCTCCTGAGAGCACGAGGAGATGACCCCGATTATATTTGTGTCCCTCTTCGTCAGGCTGGCTGAGAATATGATGCCAAAGGAGGGGAGAATTGGCAGCCAACTGCGGCTCAATCCGTTCCAGGACGGAGGACGGAATACCGATATCGACCACCGTAGTCTCGCCACAAATTCGGCGCCCCGGATAGAGAAGGTGCCCCGGCTTTAACCGAAAAAACGTGACGGTACGCGTTGCTCGGATCGCGACACCAACGATTTGCCCCGTATTCCCGTTCAATCCTGACGGCACATCGACCGCCAAAACCGGTATCGACGCTGCGTTGACCTTCCCGACCAACGCCGCCGCAGCGCCATCCAAAGGACGAGATAGGCCAGCACCAAACAGCGAATCTACGATCAAATCGACATGTTCGGGCACAAAGTTTATCAGCGAAGCGGTCTCGCCCGACCACATTTGGCTCATTGATCTCGCATCGCCCCTTAATTGGTCAGGCTCTGCGGCTCGATAGACCGTTACTTGAAATCCCCGTCCCGCCAACACCCGTGCCGCAACAACGCCGTCGCCGCCATTATTGCCCGGCCCGCACAGCACGGCGATATGTTGGCCTGCCGTGACCATTGAGCCTGCGACATCGGCCACTGCCCTGCCGGCGCGCTCCATGAGCGCGAGGCCACTCGTTCCGCTTGCAATCGCAAGCCGGTCCGCCTCCGCCATTTGTTCGGTTGTCAGGAGTTCATTCATTGCCATTGGTCCAGTTTAGCATCTTCTTCCGAACCAGTTTAAGATTGATTAGAACAACCTGTCGAATTAGTGCGGTATGATCGATATCGTCAGAATAAATTTTGGACAAATGCCTAAATTTTCGGCAACATTTGCAACGCAGAGCATCATTCTTTACGAAATGACCGTGGCGAAAAAATAAGCATAGTGCTAAATCCCCCCGGTCTCCGGCTTCGATTAACGCGCCGGATGTCTCACGAAAGCCAGGAACTCGAGATGAAAAAAATCGAGGCGATCATCAAGCCTTTCAAGCTCGACGACGTGAAGGAAGCCCTTCAAGACGTCGGCCTTCAGGGCATAACCGTTACTGAAGCCAAGGGTTTCGGGCGGCAGAAGGGTCATACGGAGCTGTATCGCGGCGCCGAATATGTGGTCGACTTCTTGCCCAAGGTGAAGATCGAGATCGTCCTGCCCGACGAGCTGGTCGAGCGGGCAGTCAATGCCATTCGTAATGCCGCCCAAACGGGTCGGATCGGTGATGGCAAGATTTTTGTATCAACAGTCGAAGAGGCCATTCGTATCCGCACCGGTGAAACCGGTTTGGATGCGATCTGACCTGAGCGATATCTGGCAACCCCACTTAATTTCACAAGCATAAGTTCAACCACGAAGAGGATGCTACCCATGAAGACCGCCAAGGACGTCCTGAAGGCGATTAAGGACAATGACGTCAAGTATGTCGATTTCCGTTTCACCGACCCGCGCGGCAAGTGGCAGCATGTCACCTTCGACCAGACGATGGTCGACGAAGATATTTTTGCCGAAGGTACCATGTTCGACGGTTCGTCGATCGCGGGCTGGAAAGCCATCAACGAATCCGACATGACTTTGATGCCTGACCCATCAACGGCCCAGATGGACCCGTTCTTTGCGGCTTCCACCATGTCGATCGTTTGCGACGTTCTTGAGCCATCGACCGGCCAGCCATACAACCGCGATCCACGCGGTATGGCCAAGAAGGCAGAAGCCTATCTGAAGTCGACCGGTATCGGCGACACCATTTTCGTGGGCCCAGAAGCTGAATTCTTCATCTTCGACGACGTAAAGTTCATGTCGGACCCTTACAACACGGGCTTCAAGCTTGATTCGTCCGAATTGCCGATCAATGGCGACACGGATTATGAAGGCGGCAATCTCGGCCACCGCATCCAGACCAAGGGCGGCTATTTCCCCGTTCCTCCGCAGGATTCGGCACAGGACATGCGCGGCGAAATGCTCGCAGCCATGGCGTCCATGGGCGTCAAGGTTGAAAAGCATCACCACGAAGTCGCCTCCGCCCAGCACGAACTCGGTATGAAGTTCGATACGCTGACGCACATGGCCGACCAGATGCAGATCTACAAATACGCCATCCACAACGTGGCGCAGAGCTATGGCAAGACGGCTACCTTCATGCCAAAGCCAATCTTCGGCGACAATGGCTCGGGCATGCATGTCCATCAGTCGATCTGGAAGAACGGCAAGCCCATCATGGCAGGTAACAAATACGCTGATCTGAGCCAGGAATGCCTGTGGTATATTGGCGGCATCATCAAGCACGCCAAGTCGCTCAACGCGTTCACCAACCCATCGACGAACTCGTATAAGCGTCTGGTTCCAGGCTATGAGGCCCCTGTGTTGCTCGCCTATTCGGCGCGTAACCGTTCGGCTTCCTGCCGTATTCCATACACCACCAATCCAAAGGCCAAGCGCGTCG
>CAIUPE010000107.1 GCA_903900975.1 uncultured Hyphomicrobiales bacterium
GCACCCACCGTACGGCCACCCTCGCGGATAGCGAAACGGAGCTTTTCTTCCATGGCGATTGGAGCGATCAGCTCCACTTCCATCGCAATGTTGTCGCCTGGCATGACCATTTCAACACCCTCAGGAAGCTTCACCATGCCGGTGACGTCCGTCGTGCGGAAATAGAACTGTGGACGATAGTTCGTGAAGAATGGCGTATGACGGCCACCCTCTTCCTTGGTGAGGATGTAAGCCTCAGCCTTGAACTTCGTGTGTGGCTTAACCGAACCGATCTTCGACAGAACCTGGCCACGCTCAACGTCTTCACGCTTCGTGCCACGCAGCAAGCAACCAACGTTATCGCCTGCTTCACCCTGATCGAGCAGCTTGCGGAACATTTCAACGCCGGTAACGATCGTCTTAACCGTGTCTTTAAGACCAACGATCTCGATTTCTTCGCCGACCTTAACAATGCCGCGCTCGATACGACCGGTCACAACCGTGCCGCGACCCGAGATCGAGAACACGTCTTCAACCGGCATCAAGAAAGGCTGATCCTTCGGACGCTCTGGCTGTGGAATATACGCATCAACCGTCTTCATGAGCTCGAGAATGGCATCATGACCGATTTCCGGACGCTTGTTTTCCAAAGCGCAAACGGCTGAGCCCTTCGTGATTGGAATATCATCGCCCGGGAAATCGTACTTCGAAAGCAATTCGCGGATTTCAAGCTCAACCAGCTCGATCAGCTCGGCGTCATCCACCAAATCAACCTTGTTCATGAACACAACAAGCGCTGGCACGCCAACCTGACGGGCAAGCAGAATGTGCTCGCGGGTCTGAGGCATTGGGCCGTCCGCAGCCGACACAACAAGAATCGCGCCATCCATCTGCGCCGCACCCGTGATCATGTTCTTCACATAATCGGCGTGGCCGGGGCAATCGACGTGGGCGTAGTGGCGTGCCGCCGTCTCATACTCAACGTGAGCCGTCGAAATCGTAATACCACGGGCCTTTTCTTCCGGCGCCTTATCAATCTGGTCATACGCGGTAAACGTCGCGCCGCCCGATTCAGCCAACACCTTCGTGATAGCAGCCGTCAATGACGTCTTGCCATGGTCAACGTGACCAATCGTTCCAATGTTACAATGCGGCTTTGTGCGTGCGAATTTTTCTTTGGCCATGACTGTTCTACCCGAGTTTAATGAAAGGAGGCTTCAAGCGAGCGAGCGCATAGGGCGATTTTGGATTTTAGGCAAGGGGATACGAAACTAATCCGTATTTTTCGACCGCTTTACGCCTAATATCCGCTGAAATATCGTTCCGCCGAGACGGCCACCAATCCAATAGTGAGCAATCACTAGTCCAAACAATATCAATGCGGGTAACCCAGTAACTTGAAAACCTGTTGGCGTGATCTCGCCAGAAAATTCGGCAATAATAAAACCAAAAACAAAAAAAACTAATAAAAAAATCTGCTAAAAAGGCAACAATGATACGCCAGTGCGCCGTTTCATTTCGTTTTTCATGCATCGTCAAAAATCCCAAAGAAAATTCTCAACAAAATAATTAGCGATCAATCGCTATTGATCAACCAGCCTGGGGTTGCAAAAAAAATTGAAAGACAGAGATCTTGAACCTTTCTGGTATCTGCATACGGATTAATTAAAACATCAGCTGTTACGCTACATTTTCTCGCCGCAATCCAGATAATGTAGAATGGTTCGGCACCACAACATCCTCATCCGCCTCGCAATCGATCCGCAGCCGATATCCCATGCCATCCAAAAAAAAAGCCAATGTATCAAGCGTCATCGTTGGCGAGTGACCATTTAAAACCCGTGAGACTTGTGCTTTGTCTCGACCCAAAACGGCTGCCAGTTCATTGGCGGTAAATCCTTCGGCACTCCGACGCTTCCAAGCTTTTCGCAACACGGAGAATGCGCGTTGGCGGGCCTCGGCTTTAATGGCGCCTTCGGTGCGTTTAAGTGTCGTGGTCATCGAAAAACTCCCCGAGCAAAAAATCCCGATTTTCTTTTAGAGGCCTGTGATGAGGAAACAGACTGTTCCAAATCTGTGCCGTGCGCTGGATGGCGGGGGCAAATGCGTTTCTATCCAACATCCGACGGTCTTGTTGAAGAATGGCAACAAAATCACCTTGCCCCAAAAATCCACCGAAAATCCGTGTTTGAGGGTTAAAAGTGATCCTGAATTCATACCAGCCACCCGATTGGGTTTTTAGCTCTTTAAATTTCACGTCATCATCAAAATCGTCGCCCGTGACAAAGCTTTTCAAGAAAGCGCGAACATCATCAAAAACCGCGCTTCTTTGCCCACACCCTTTGTATTCACCCAATCGGCCAAGACCGGATGCAACCACAAACGGCGACGATACGCCTCGCCCTTCACAAATACAGGTTCGAAAAGGACCAAAGCCCCTTCCCTCACCCGCCTAAGAATAATGGCTTCAGTTGATTTGTAAGTCAACTAACATCTCTCAATTAAGATTAAGAAATTGACGCGACAACACTCGGTTTTTCAAAGAAAACATACGGAAACAACCCCAGAACCGAAGCGCGAACGCGCGCCCGAGCTGATGCGAGGTCCTTCAAAAAAAAATGGAGCGGGTACCGGGAATCGAACCCGGGTATTCAGCTTGGAAGGCTGCTGCTCTACCATTGAGCTACACCCGCATCTTAAAGCGCGTTATGCCAAGCTCGGGGGCGATAGGCAAGCTGATTTCGTTTGATGGGGCCTGCATCAGAGCCTCTTTTTCGAAAATGCGCGTCCGGAGGCTGATTTTAGGTAGATTTCGAATGCGAAGGCTTTTTTCTCGTCGGAAAAGGCGGTGTAAGTTTTGAGCGTCTACGGTATGAATTTTGAGGTGTGAGTCACGTCGCCCGCATTGTGCTTTGCAAGGCGCGCCCGGAGATCGCGGGTGACGCCGACGTAGAAACGTGCGGGGTTTGATTGGGAGTTCAGGGTGTAAACGTAGATCATGTGGCGACAGTATGGGCTGCGGGATCATTTCGCAGCTGGCGCATGTGACAGGTTTTTTAGGATGCTTAATTCTGCGAAGGCCCGCCTACCCCCCTTGGGCTTCGGCGCGACAGCCTTCGCTCTTCGCTCTCCGGCCCGCCGAGCCGAAGCCCGATAGGGCGAAGGCTGGTGGGGGAAGCAGGACTCGAACCTGCGAAGGCGTAGCCAGCGGATTTACAGTCCGCCCCCTTTGCCGCTCGGGACATTCCCCCGTCTTCCAGCCTATGTCTCGGTGCGAAAGGTCGAAACCAGTCGAAATCGAGACCGCCCTTATGATGAGCCGCTGCGATTGTGTCAACTGCGCAAGCGCAAGGTTGCACCCCTATCATCGTAAAAATTTGCCGAAGCCCACTGCGGCGTGCCAGAAACGGTGCAAAGGAAAATACGCATCATGAATAGACGCTTTGACGACAAACGACGCGGACCAGCGGATAAACCACGCGGCAATTTCCGCGATAGAGGCTCGGATCGCCCTGTAAAATCCGATCGACCGCGCTCGGGCCGCCCCGTCATTTATGGCTTTCATGCCGTGGTCGAAGCACTAAAAAACCCGCGCCGGAAGGCTTTGGCGCTGTATGTCACAGAAAACGCTCTGAAAAAACTGCTGGAAGAGCTGCCCGACCTACCCGTTGTGCCCAATATGGCCAAGCCCGACGAGATTGACCGGATCACCGGCCCCGATGCCGTCCATCAGGGCATTGTGCTTGAGGCTGACGGGTTGCCAGCGGCTGATTTGCACGATCTTTCAGGCAAAGGCGTTGTCGTGGTGCTCGATCAGGTGACTGACCCGCATAATGTCGGCGCGATTTTACGCACAGCGGCCGCCTTTGCGGTTGAGGCCATCATTGTGACCGAGCGCAACAGCCCCGATGCGGTAGGCGTGCTGGCCAAAGCCGCTTCCGGCGGGTTGGAGCATGTTAGCGTGATTGAGGTGGTTAATCTTGCCCAGACGCTGACGCTTTTGGGGGAAAAAGGCTATTGGCGCGTTGGGCTTGATTCCGAGGGCCCCGATGTACTGGCGCATAGCCTCGCCAAGCCCCCTATTGCGCTCGTTCTGGGTGCAGAAGGCAAAGGGCTGCGGCGTTTGACGCGAGAGCGGTGCGATGTTCTGGCCCGTCTGGATATGCCCGGTGCCATCAAAAGCCTGAACGTATCGAATGCCGCCGCCATCGCGCTTGCAACCGTAACGGGTGCTATCGCCGCCGGTTAGTGCCATACGCCACACCGTAATCGACATCTAGCCATTAGACCAAATGCCGAGGGGGCGACACGTCGACCTCCCCCGATGCTTACGCTATAAATTTTTCATGACACATTGGATGAATCCCTTAGGGGCAAAATCCAAGGTCGATCGTGGTGGGCCACTGAAGGGGCCACCGGGGGAAACGCTGTCAGCACAGGCGCTGACGCCGACGAGGGAACAAGGCAGATGGCAACATCTGCGTTGGGGTGCCGTGCGCGCCACAATTTCCCGAGTCTTTACATTGAAAAGGGATATTGTATGGCCACCGCATCCGGAGCACACGCTCATCCCGAGCCCCGCCCGATGACGGGCGCCGAGAAGAAGGTGATTTTCGCCTCGTCGCTCGGCACCGTTTTCGAATGGTATGATTTTTATCTGTATGGCTGGACCGCAGCGCAGATCGGCAAAAAATTCTGGACGATGTTCGATCCGAACGTCCAGTTCATCGTCGCCTTGCTCACCTTCTCCGCCGGCTTCTTGGTTCGCCCATTTGGCGCACTGGTGTTTGGTCGGTTAGGCGATCTCGTCGGTCGTAAATATACCTTCCTTGTCACGATCCTGATCATGGGTCTGTCAACCTTCTTCGTCGGCTTGACGCCTTCTTATGAAACGATTGGTTGGGCCGCTCCTGTCATTCTGATCACTCTTCGCCTGCTGCAAGGCTTGGCGCTTGGTGGTGAATATGGTGGTGCAGCCACTTACGTGGCCGAACATGCGCCACATGGTCGTCGCGGGCTCTATACCTCATGGATTCAGACCACTGCCACGATCGGCCTCTTCCTGTCGCTGGCCGTTGTCGCTACCGCGCGTAACAGCATGTCGCCGGAGCAATTTGGCGATATGGGCTGGCGTATCCCTTATCTGTTCTCGATCATCCTCTTGGGCATCTCGCTCTGGATTCGCCTGCAGCTTTCCGAATCGCCCGCCTTCCAGAAAATGAAGGATGAGGGCACTGGCTCGAAGGCACCGCTCACAGAAGCTTTCGGCAACTGGAAAAATGCCAAAATCGCCGTTTACGCGTTGCTCGGCCTCACCGCCGGCCAGGCCGTGATATGGTATACGGGACAGTTTTACGCCCGTATCTTCCTGGTCAACACGCTAAAAGTCGATGCCAACCAAGCCGATACCGCCATCATCATTGCGTTGGCAATTGCAACGCTGGCCTTCGTGTTTTGGGGTTGGTTGTCGGATAAGATTGGCCGCAAGCCAATCATTCTCGCGGGTTGCTTGTTGGCAGCTGTGACGTATCAGTCGACGTTCCGGCAGATTACGCATTATGCCAACCCAGCGCTTGAGGCTGCCCTTGCGAGCGCTCCGGTATCTGTCACGGCCAATCCAGCCGATTGTAACTTGCTGTTCGACCCTGTCGGCGGCAAAGTGTTCAAATCGTCTTGCGATATTGCCCGCCAGACCCTGATCGGCCTGTCGGTCAATTACCAGATCGTCTATGACGCAGCAGCCACTCCTGCGGTTGTGAAAATTGGTGCGAAGACCATCCCATCCTTTGATGGAACTGTTCTTGATGCCAAGGCATTTGGTGATCAGCGCGGTGCGTTTGTGAAGGCCGTCGGTGGTGAAGTCGTTGCCGCAGGCTACCCGGCCAAGGCCGATGCAGCCAAGGTTGATCAACCGATGCTGATTGCGGTGCTCGTTTATCTCGCACTGTTGGTTACCATGGTTTACGGCCCAATCGCTGCGGCGCTCGTGGAACTCTTCCCGACGCGTATCCGCTACACCGCGATGTCGCTTCCTTACCACATCGGCAATGGCTGGTTTGGTGGACTTCTGCCTCCGATCGTCGTGACGATTGTGGCGGCAACCGGCGATATCTATTCGGGCCTCTGGTATCCGATCATCATTTCTTTGATCACCTTCGTCGTCGGATTGATTTTCATTCCGGAGACCAAAGACCGCGATATTTACGCCGACGACTGATCCTCGTCCTCCCTGCTTAGAGAAAAGGCCCCGCTTGCGGGGCCTTTTTTAGGTCTGAGCCGTGAAAGGTTCATTCGCATATCGTGCGCGGACGGACGTCCCAGCCCCAACCGTGAACCCAGATCCGCTCACGAACGACATAGCAATTGTCGGGAAGCGGTTCGGCATAGACATACCGAGGATGGTGATGCCAATGGCCATAATAGCCTGGGGCATAATATGCCGGCTCCCCATAGCCGTCGCGGTTGGCAAGGGCAGCTCCCAGCGCTAATCCACCGACAACACCAAATGCGGCCGCAGCACCGGGATTCCATCCCCCCTGTGCCATGGCCGACGGCGGTGCTGCCGTCGCCAATGCGGCGCCAGCCATCACAGCCAAAACGGCCTTGCGGCTTCTGGCACCCAACATGCGTGAAAGAGCGAAATCCATTTCATACCCTCCTCAGAAAGAGCCTGCTGACGACTCGGTCAGTGTTGAACCTGAATCTTGCGCCAGCAGGGTGAATAGCCTGTGAACCAAATATGGCTGGAATGCGGCATTGCACGGCAACACTTGCCTTGACGCGTTGCAAAGGGTATCGAGGAAATGCTTCGCGACCTGGCCTATGCCGGTTTAGCTCAGCTGGTAGAGCAACGGTTTTGTAAACCGTAGGTCACCTGTTCGATTCAGGTAACCGGCACCAGTCCTTTCAACAGGTAGCGAAGTCTCCTGCGGTATTTGCAAATGATCAATCATGTCGGCAGCAAGCCCCGATTGACCGATCGTCACATGAAGCGTAATTCGACGGTCACAATCTCCAAAGCAGTCTTTCGCCTATATTATCGATTGTGTAATTGATGATCTTGATACTGATTCTTCGTTGATTTTTCGGCCATTTTTCGGCCTCGGGGTTCCCATGTTGCTGAGTAAACGCTGTGTATTTGCCTTGCTACTAGCCTTTTTCGGACAATGGCTGGTTGTACCCGTGCAGGCCGAAGGCCGCCGGGACTTTCTCCTCGGCCTCGTCACACAGTGCCTTGAACCCAAATCCGACAATTATTGCTCGTCTTGCAAAGTGCCGCGTTCAGATTCCGAGTGCAGCGGTCATGATGTCTGCACGAAAAGCTTGGAAATCTGGCGCCAGTCGGACGAATATACGGCCTTCAGGGACATCAAGATGTGTTCCTGCCCATCAACCTTCGTTCACGGTCTCGTTTTGCCCCGCAAGCCGATAACGGGCGTTGAAGACCCGAACCGTCCGGATGGCATCTGGCGGTTTGCATGGGAGGTTGGGAGCCAGAAAATTGAAGCCAGCCAAATGGCCTTGGTCGTTAACCCGCGCTTTCATCGCGATCAGGATCAGCTTCATGTCCACATGGTCCGCCTTAAGGCGGATGTGAGGGGGGAACTGTCCGGAACCTCCATCACCGACCTGGCTACGGTCTGGCCGACGGCCCAGCATATGGCCGATGACAAGGGTCTTAAGGATTATGGAGTCCTAGTCACTCAAAACCAGAATGGCAGTTATCTGGTGGTCATCGATGAAGAGAGCCCCGAACACAAATTTACACAGGCGAAGTGCCAATAAGGGCCAATCGAAAAGCAGCGGGTTGAAATCGAAAAAGCAGTTATCCATCGAAATCAACTCCACCCCCCCCTTATGCCCCACAGGATAAGTGCTACCCGGCATCGGGTGCGGCCTCATCAGCAGCGCGCCTTTGAGCCGAACCGTTCGCTTGAAATGACACCGGAATTCTTGACCGCCGCGGTTGAACACATTCGAGCGCGCGGATTGTCCTTTGTTTCCATGGATGAAGCCTTGGCTCGAATGACGGCCGATGATCACACCCGCTTTGCCGCGATAACCTTCGACGACGGCTATAACGATACCATCGACTATGCACTTCCCATTCTTGAGAAACATAGCATCCCGGCCACCGTTTTCATAACCACCGGCTTTGCCAGCCGTGATGCATCGCCTTGGTGGCTGATCCTGGGGGAAGCCTTGCGCAGGTCCAATATTGTGCCGGACATGGCACTGGCGGGAAATTGGGCGCTTGTTGCCGATACTGCCCACCGCAAACAATTGGCTTTTGACCGCCTCCGCACCCTGTTCATGCGCAGCGATCCGGATACGACCCGGGCAACAGTACACGATATCTTGTTACAGGCAGGCATAAATTCCACCCATATCTGCGCCGATGCCTGCATGGATTGGAACACAATCACCACCCTTGCCAAACATCCACTTATCACAATTGGTGCCCACACGGTGAGCCATCCGATTTTAGCCCGTTGCGCTTCGACCCAAGTGATGCGCGAATTGGCCCGTTCGAGGGCTGAGATCGAAAACCAAATCAACAAGCCGGTTCGACATTTGGCCTATCCGAATGGCGACAATGCCTCGGGCGGACCTCGCGAATTCAACATGGCGCAAGCCTTAGGATTTGCCTCGGCAGCAACGACGCGACCGGGGCTTGTCTATGATGTTCACAAGCGATGGAAAACAGCCCTTCCCCGTGTATCCTTGAACGGGTTTTTTCAAAACATCGAACGATTGGATAAGATGCTTTCGGGCGTTCCGTTTCTGATCAAAAATTTGGGCGCTCGGCTCGACATCTCATAATGTCATTCCGGAGGGTTTGAGAGGCCCGCTAGACCGAATAAACGCGAAGATAATCAATTTCGAAACGAGCAGGAAATCGCGTATGGTTATCAGGTGGACCCGCCCAATTTCCACCAATAGCGAGATTGATCAGGATATACATCGGCTGGTGCATATCGGACGGGGTAGAAACCGATGCTACCTTTTTGCCATTAAAATACCATTCAAGCGATGTTTTGGTCCATTTCAAACCAGAAACGTTGAACATTTGCGATAGATCCGGCGTCTCGATCCGGTTGATCTTCTGAAGATTCACCCCTGTCTGACGTCAGCACCCATGGGACAGTTTATCATGATTGCATAGTGGAGTATTTGCGGCTCATCTTTACCCCAGTTTGAGTTGAAGATGATGAAAAAACCTATGACGACGAAAGCGCCTGCCGAGCAGATCGTGAAAGATATCCGGCGTGCGACGCGCAAGTTGCATTCGTCCGAGGAGAA
>CAIUPE010000108.1 GCA_903900975.1 uncultured Hyphomicrobiales bacterium
CCAAGGACTGGGAAAATCTCAACCGAAGAGCGCTCGCGTTCCTGCGCCTCGCGTCAATAAGGCTTATGCTCAGAAAGCTATGCAATCCAGCATGATCTCTCCGGACAGACACTAAGAAACCATATGTGGTCAAGCTGGACTTTGATGGTGGTCCTTCAAAATCCTATGTTACTATTCAAGATAGACGCTTTAGCAATTATGAGTGGAAATTATCTAGCGGAGGAGGTCGAGCGGTGCGGGTTTCCAGCACGGAGCTCGAGTACTCTGGCTCAGATAACATTGACAATGGTAAGAACGGCGCTCAATTTGCCATGTTCAGGTTAAATCGAATTTCGGGCCAATTGATTTACTCTTCGAAGTCTTTTGAAACAAATGAGCCAACAAGTAAAATGACAATCGAATTTAGATTCGATGGCTTCTGCCACAAAGCACAATCGAAATTTTGAATTCGATTTTTGAAATTAAAACCCATAGGGGAGTTAAGAGCTCTTGTCAGGCTAACAGTCAGTTTTTAGCCTGAGATTTGCTATAGTTGCTAGTTCGCAATTTCGTATTTGGCGCTTGGCTTCAGCGGCGCTTCAAGTCATAGTGGTCGTCGGACAGCGATCACCAATTGGGCGAGGAAGATCTCAACCGTGGGTGGTTCGCTTAGTGTCTGTCCGATGAGTTCTTGAATCGAATGAATCGTTTGTGATTCAAGAGAGGCGACCTGATTCGGAGGGGTCGCTGATGTGGACCAACGAAAATTGGACTGCCCCCTGAAAAGTGATCCTCCCTGAAGTATGGCTTTTGGCCAGTTGGAGGACTGCGAGATGGCAAGGAAAAGGCATAAAGCGGAAGAGATCGTCACGAAGCTTCGGCAGGTCGAAGTGCTGACGGCGCAGGGTCGATCTGTGGCGGAGGCGATCCGGTCGATAGGGGTGACGGAAGTTACATACTACCGGTGGCGATCCGAATACGGCGGCCTGAAGGGCGATCAGGTGAAGCGGCTGAAGGAACTGGAAGCCGAGAACACGCGGCTCCGCCGGGCGGTCTCCGATCTGACGCTTGAGAAGCTTATCCTCAAAGAGGCCGCCTCGGGAAACTTCTGAGCCCCGCGCGTCGCCGCGCCTGCGTGGAGCATGTTGTCGCGGAGCACGGCGTTTCCGAGCGGTTTGCCTGCCGGGTTCTGTGCCAGCACCGTTCCACGCAGCGCAAGAAGCCGACGAAGCCCGATGACGAGGCGGCCTTGACCGCCAACATCACGGCGCTCGCCATCCAGTACGGCCGCTATGGCTACCGCCGCATCACGGCGATGCTGCGGGAGCGGGGCTGGAGGGTGAACGCCAAACGGGTGGCGCGGATCTGGCGACGCGAGGGGCTGAAGGTTCCGCAAAAGCAACCCAAGCGCGGCCGCCTCTGGCTGAACGACGGTTCATGCGTGCGGCTGCGGCCGCAACATCCCAACCACGTCTGGTCCTACGACTTTGTAGAGGACCGCACTCATGACGGCAGGAAATATCGGATGCTGAACGTAATCGACGAGTTCACGCGCGAATGCATCACGATCCGGGTCAACCGAAGACTGAAGGCGACAGACGTCATCGACGTGCTGTCGGACCTGTTCATCTTGCGTGGCGTTCCAACACACATTCGGTCCGACAATGGTCCCGAGTTCATCGCCAGGGCTTTGCGGGAATGGATTGCCGCCGTGGGAGCGAAGACGGCCTACATCATGCCCGGCAGCCCATGGGAGAACGGCTATTGCGAGAGCTTCAACTCGAAGCTGCGCGACGAGCTATTGAACGGCGAAATCTTCTACACGCTGAAGGAGGCAAAGATCGTCATCGAAGGCTGGCGGCATCACTACAACACCGTCCGGCCGCACTCATCCCTGGGTTACAAGCCGCCAGCCCCGGAGGTCCTGCAATGGCCGGCTGCGCAATCCGGGCCAGCTTCGCCGGCCACGCCAGCAATAGCGCCAAGGCCGACGATGAATTAACATAGCAACTGGATCACCCCATGGGGTCTGGCCACCCGGACAGGTGGCTTATGGGTCGGCCAAGGCGGCGCTCATCCAGCTCGTCGCCGGCGCGAGTCAAGAGCTCGGTCCTTCGCATGTGCGCATCAACGCGGTGGTGGACTTGCCAGCCCGCAGGCTCTCCTTCTCGCTTAATGCGAACTACTCCTCAGCGCACGATGCCGACCTGCAGCAGAGAGACTGGGCCGTCAGAGCGCTCGCCAC
>CAIUPE010000109.1 GCA_903900975.1 uncultured Hyphomicrobiales bacterium
ATCACCGGAAACTTCACCCAAACCATATCACTCGTATGATCGTGATACTCGATCTCAGCCTCAGCCAGCGCGGTCTTTTCCACCACCGACCACATCACGGGCTTTGAGCCGCGATACAAAAGTCCGTTATCCTTGAACTTCATGATCTCGCGCGCGATTTGGGCTTCGGCGTGATAGGCCATGGTGGAGTAGGGATGATCCCAATCACCCGTAATGCCTAAACGCTTGAACTCCTCGCGCTGCACGGAGAGCCAATGCTCGGCGAAGGTGCGGCATTCTTTGCGGAATTCGATGACGGGGACTTCGTCTTTGTTCTTGCCCTTGGCGCGGTATTGCTCTTCGATCTTCCACTCAATCGGCAGGCCGTGGCAATCCCAGCCGGGGACGTAGTTGGAGTCAAAGCCCAGCATTTGCTGGCTGCGGGTGACCAAATCTTTGAGCACCTTGTTGAGCGCGTGGCCGATATGGATGTTGCCATTGGCGTAGGGAGGGCCGTCATGCAGCACAAAGCGCGGGCGACCGGCGGAAGTTTCGCGCAGGCGCTTGTACAAATCCATCTTGTTCCAACGCTCAATCAGCTCCGGCTCGCGCTGCGGTAGGCCCGCGCGCATCGGAAATTCGGTCTGCGGGAGAAAAAGGGTTTCGGAATAATCGCGCTTTTGGGCGGTGTCGGTCATGGCTTTGGGCTACTCACGGGCAGGCGTCAGAGAAATCGAGACCAGCCGAATAGCGCATTCTGGTTTAAGAAGCCATAATCCGATGAAGAAAACGTCAGAGCGGCAACAGGCTCGGTGCATCTTCTGCGGGCGGCACTGCCAAAATCGCCCGCGCCTCCGCCGCATCCTTGTGCATCTGCTCGATGAGCGCCTCGACGCCATCAAATTTCAGCTCCCCGCGTTGGCGTTGGACGCATTCGACCGTTAGGGTCTTGCCGTAAAGATCACCGGCAAAATCCATCAGCCAGATTTCGAACAAAGGCGCGCCATTATCAAACGTCGGGCGGCGGCCGAAACTGGCGACGCCATCATGAACCTTGCCGTCCACTTCGACGCGGACGGCGTAAATACCTTCCATCAGACCATTTTCAGGCGGCAAGCGAAGGTTCGCCGTTGGAAAACCCAGCGTTCGGCCAATTTTCTCGCCATGGTGGACTTCCGCCTGGAAAAGGTAGCGATAGCCCAACAAATGGGCGGCGTGCACCATATCGCCCTCGGCTAGTGCAGTGCGGATCGTGGTGGAGGAGACGGGTTCGTCAAACGCGGTGAGCGGCGGGACAATCACGGCGGCCCGACCTTGGGCCTGGGCGTGCTCGGCAATAAAGGCGGGCGAGCCTTCGCGACCTTTACCGAAGTGGAAATCATGGCCAACCACAACGCCTGCGGCGTCAAGCGTACCAAACACGATTGTATCGATAAAGGCGGCCGCGCTGGTCGATGCCATAGCGGAATTAAACGGCAACAAAATCAGGCCGTGGATACCCCAATGACCGAGAATAGCGGCTTTTAACGGGTCCGGCGTGAGGCGAAACACCGGTTCATCGGGCCTGAAATAGCTTCTCGGGTGAGGATCAAACGTCAAAATGGCGCAAGGACGCTCCAATGTCGCGGCCAAATGGCGCGCCGCATCGATCACGGACCTATGGCCTCGATGCAGGCCGTCAAAATTGCCGACGGCGAGAACAGGCTGTTTCAGGTGGGCCGGCAAAGCCGATGCATCCCGACACAGGGTGACGGGGCGGCTTTGCGAAGAATGCGGAGAGGCGATAGCGGACATGGGATCGGGGTACTGCCAACGGGATCGAGAACAGGGCGAAACAAAAATGCGCGCCGACCGTGGCGTCTGGTGGCGTGCGGGTCAAGAGGGGTTCGGCCTTTTCCCGTTCGCCCATGGGTCCAATTTGAATGAATGTGAACGGCATTGGTTTACGCGATGATGGTATCGAAAGCGGGTTATGGGATGACGAGGATATATGATGGTACCGTTTGATCCGACTTTTTCTGTCCTGATCGTCGATCCGAGCGAGGCGGCGGCACCGGTGCTTAAAAAGATGTTAGGCGAATTTGGCATCGCTCAGGTGGAGAGTGTGGGAAACGCAGTCGATGCGTTGGCCCACCTGAAAGCCAACCGGATTAGCTTGTTGATGACCGATTGGGTGATGGAGCCTATGGCGGGGTATGACTTGCTGCGCGCGGTGCGTGCAGACGCGACGATTGCAGCCACGCCGATCATGGTGGTAACGGCTGACGCTTCTCCAAGCCAACTGTTCGAGGCGTTGGACGAGGGCGTTGATGCCTATGCGCTTGCGCCGTTTTCAACCCGTGTTTTGGCGGCAAAACTGGCAGAACTTCAGGAAAAGTCCTGAGATTACCACGCCAGCGTGTCGATGGCGTAGGTCGGACGAAAGGGCGAGCGGGCGATAAAGGCATTAAAATGGCCATTGTCGAGCGCACTTTGTTCAAGCCCTAGCTCATGCATGTGGATGCCGCGCAGGACAAAAAGCGATGCGCATCCCATGGCATCTGCTCCCGCGATATCGGTGCGGATAGCGTCCCCGACCATCAGCGTTCGGCTGAGATCCGGCGCCCGATGCAACAAAGAGGCGGCGACATCCAAGGCAGCCTCGTAGATTGGCCGATAAGGCTTTCCAGAATAATGGGTTGTGCCGCCCAAAGTCTCGTAAAGGCCTGCAATCGCGCCGGCGCAATAGATCAGCTCGCCACCACGCTCGACCAAAATATCCGGATTGGCACAAAGCATGGGCACTTTCAGGTCGAGCGCTTGGCCCAGAAAGTCACGATAACTGTCGGGTGTCTCGGTCCGGTCGTCAAACAATCCGGTGCAGACAATCACATCAGCGCTGTCCAGAGGCACCGCTTCGATCGGCAGACCCTGGAACAGGCCGCCATCGCGTTGCGGGCCAAGCCAGAAATAGCGCTTCCATTGGCCGCTCGACAGCATGGAGCGGGTAACATCGCCCGAGGTCACGATGCCGTCATAAGCCGATCGGGCAACGCCCATTCCGTCGAGCAAGCCGACCACATCGAGCGCCGGACGGGGGGCATTGGAAACGAGAATCACTTTGCCGCCCTGCGCACGATAGCGCGTCAAGGCATCGGAAGCGGAAGCATAGGCTTGTACGCCATTATGCAATACACCCCAGATATCGCACAGAAGGACGTCATATCCCTCGGCGCAGGCCGAAAGCCCATCAAGAATGGCGACGGGAAGGGAAAGATCGTTCATGATGCGCACCAAGCTCTGACCAATTCAATGTCCCGCGGTCATCGGCTGGGCGGGCCTGGCTGTCAAGCCGATACGCGGCGCAAATGCGAACGGAGCGGCATGGGGGATACGCTGAATGGCTCATCATTGCCGGAAAGCGGGGCGGAAGTTGCCCGCTCGGGGCGCATACGCACGGTTTGCGGCCGGCTGGTTTCGCCTTTTGGGCGCATGATGAGGTTGATTCCCAAGGCGCGGATGCCCCGCAACACGGTGTCGGACGCAGGCGTTGATACGGCCAAATCAATGCCGTGGCGATCAAACAATTGAACCATATCCGCCGGATGAATCTCGGTCGGTACCCGACCATCGCGCGCGGCCAGCAGCAACTCGCCATCGATCACCGCAAGAATTACGCCGCGACCCTGCAGATTTGCGGTATCAATCCGGATGTCCTGATCAATCTTCAGCGCAAAGCCGCACCCGACCTTCGCGAGATTGCGCATGGTCTGGCCGGCGGTACCCGCATCCAGAAACAGCAAATCTTCGCTGACCAAGAAACATAAATGTTTGGCAATGCCGGGGCGGAGGGCGAGCAGGTCGACAATTTCCTGCCCCGCTGTGGCGTCATCCAGTGTCTCAAGCGTCAACGGACACACCAGAACCGGACTTTCGGCGGATCGCGCCAGATGCGAGGCGGCATCAAAGCCATGAGCAAAGCGGACGCGATCAAACAGCCTGATCAGGTGGCTCGGCATACCTTCCGTCCGCAAACGGCGCTCCGTTGTGCCACTGGTAAAGCCCATGATGTCAACAGCTAGAATACGATAGGCACATCGACCGGTAGGCAGGGCGACGATCTCGCTCGTTTCCACCGTCAGTTTGCCGGCGAGCAAGGCTTCTCGCAGCATGGTTTCGGTCCGCAAGGTTTGAAGCGGATGATACGACATAGCGTGGGGAGGTTCGACATGCGACGGCGTCGAGGGCGTTGACGGTTTGAGGGGTGACCGGCTGGCTTTACGCCGTTCTTCTTCAACGATGTCCGCAATGGCGCCGATCGCATCGATAATCGGGGCCATTTCATCCCGAAGATGGTTTCGGATCGCCGCGCCGGAGGCCAAAATGCGGGCGTCAACGGTTTGCATCGCGCCCTCTAAGCTCTGAAGGCGGCGATTGAGCTGCTCGATTTGGATATCCGGTTGGGACGGATGCGGTGCCGTTGGAAGCGCGCGATGGCGCGCAACCGCATAAGCGGCAAGTGCCGATACCGCCAAGAATGCCGACGACACGATAACCGAGGCCGAGAGCGAGAAGATGCCGAGCCCGATGACCAAATTGGCCGCAAAAATGCTGCTAATGACCGTCCTTTCGGACCATTTAAAACGGGTTAGAAAATCAAATTTCATTCCATGCCTTGCGCATTACGAATTGGAAAATGGGGCAACCGATACGCAAGACTGACTGGTGAACACGATGATTCGTAGCCATATAGTATCCATACGCTTTCGAAAATACATCACTATCAAGGGCAGGAGATGATACCATGGCAAGGCAGGCGATGAAAATTGTGCTTTCGGTTGACGGTATGACCTGTGGTGGCTGCGTCGAGGCCGTCAAGCGCGTCATCCTTAAAGCCGATCCAGCCGCCACTATCGATGTGTCATTAGAGACGGGGCGGGTCGACGTGACGACGATTGCTGAAGGGAGCGATCTGACGGCAGCAGTGACCAAAGCGGGTTATGACGCAGACATCGCTGCCTGAAAAAGGCTCTTTACTCAACTGAATCGGCATCACGCAGAAGTGTTTCAGCGCGGCCAATGAGCCCTGCGTCTTGCAGCCTTTTGGCTTGAATTCGTAAAAAAGCGGGATCAAGAGGGTTGGCTTCCAAGGCCATGTCGCCCATGCGCAGGGACAAGGCAGGATTTTTGGTTTCCAGCAGATCGCTAAGGACCTGCATAGCGGTGATGTTTTTAGGATCAAGCGCGAGGGCGCGTTGGGCTTCATCGGCCGCCTGATCGAGATTTCCGTTCGCCTCGTGCCGCCTCAGATCGGCGGAAGTAGCCAGCAACATCGCGCTGTTTGCGGCCATTTTAATTAAGGCATCCAGGCAATGGCGTGCCTGTTTTAAAAGCGCCGGTTCCTGCATTTTTATGCCGGCATGAACCACGGCCAGACAACCATGGGCGTCCAGATGATCGGGTTCAGCGCTCAATGTCGGCGGGAGTGCGTCCGTTCGAATGATGCCGTCACGACCGGCGATGTCGAGTGCCAATTTGCGCTCAATAAGGGCCATTGCATCGGCATCACCTTGCAAATTAACGGTCCGCGCAAGGACAATCCGGCTCGAACCCGCATGGATCAGGCGGAGGTCGATGGATGATTCACGGCTCGAGTGCCTTTGGCCCTCCAAAATATAAAGATCATCCGGCACAGGATCGGGCAGGGCACTTTCCCCATAGATCGAGACACCGTCAAACCGGACCATAATATTAACGATGTCGTCAAAGAGCGGTTTGGCCACCTCATCATGCTTCAGGGCGATGGCTGCGACACGGGGCTTCCAGGTTGAAACCGGCTTTGTCGAGGGCAGCCGTCCATTGGGACGGTCTTCAGCCGATGGCTCGGCTGCCGACGTTTGAATGGCCAAGATTTGAGGCGACGATGCCAAGGGCTGCGCCGCCTTTTCTTTCAACAGCCACCCCGCACCCGCAACGGCTGCAAGGGACAAGAGAATAATCCCTGCAATCATCGTATAACGGGCGACGTTACTCGGTTTGGCGGCGGCTCGCTTTCGTTGTGGGGCTGGTGCGCGCGAAGGCTCCTCGTCGGCGACGAAATCGAAAGTTACGGCATAACCACCCTTCGGCATGCTGATTCGTATGCGTTCCTGCGCACCGGTTGTGGCATAATGTCGGTCGATGGCGCGGCGCAAACGGGTGGCTTCGACCCGAACGATGGGGTCATTTTGCGGATCAAAAGATGCCGGACGGCCCAACACTTCGGTCGCAATCGTATAGGCTTTCAATGTCGGCCCATGTCCATCGAGTGATTGCTGGACGGAATAGGTCAAAAAGGCGGCTAATTGCGGTGACGCAACAAATTCGTCCGACGCAAGAATATTTTTTAGGGCGGCAAAGACCCTGTCTCGATCGATCTTTGCCGGTTCGGAGCCTTGCATCCTGCAATTTTTCCTGCATTCTATCGTGGCTTGCCGATGGAAAGGCTTTGCTTCGAACACCCATTACCGGGAATGCGAAGCCGAAAACACAACCATAGGTTACTTGCACCGTGGGACTTTTCGCGCGTGGCAAGCGCTGATAGGATCGTTACGCGCCAAATAGGCTACACATCACGCGAATTAAAACACACAAATCAAAATAAGAGGTACCCCATGTCGCTCGCATTTGAACAAACAGCCCGTATTGATGCGGCACCGAATGATCTCGAGGCGTGGTGGCTGCCCTTCACCGCTAACCGTGCGTTTAAAAAGAATCCGCGCATGATTACTGGTGCCAAAGACATGTATTATTTAACACCCGATGGCAAGAAAATCATGGATAGCGCTGCGGGATTGTGGTGCTGCAATGCCGGCCATAACCGAGAATCCATTGTTCATGCGATCCAGAAGCAGGCGGCAGATCTTGATTTTGCGCCTTCTTTTAACTTCGGGCACCCGACTGCCTTTACGTTAGCATCCAGAATCGCCGCAATGGCACCGAATTCGCTTGACCATGTGTTTTTCTGTAATTCGGGTTCTGAAGCCGTTGATACGGCCCTTAAAATGGCGCTGGCCTACTGGAATGTGCGGGGGATGGGTTCAAAAACCCGCCTGATCGGCCGCGAACGCGGGTATCATGGCGTCGGCTTCGGCGGCATCTCGGTGGGCGGTATTGTCAATAACCGTAAATTTTTTGGCGGCTTGCTGACCGGTGTGGACCATATGCCGCATACCTATAACCGGAAAGAGCAGGCCTTCACCAAGGGCGAGCCCGAATGGGGCGCGCATTTGGCCGATGATCTTGAGCGGATCATCACCCTGCACGACGCCTCGACCATCGCTGCGGTCATCGTCGAGCCTATGGCTGGGTCGACCGGCGTTTTGCCGCCGCCAAAGGGGTATTTGAAGCGTCTGCGCGAAATCTGCACCAAACACGACATTCTGCTGATTTTTGACGAAGTGATTTCGGGCTTTGGCCGCCTCGGCCATGCTTTTGCCGCCGAGCGTTTTGGCGTAACACCCGATTTTATCTGCTTTGCCAAGGCGGTTAATTCGGGCACGGTTCCGATGGGCGGCGTGATTGCGAGCAAGACCGTGCATGATGCCTTTATGAAGGGTCCCGAGCACGCCATTGAACTGTTCCATGGCTATACCTATTCCGGCCATCCTTTGGCGGCAGCCGCAGCGCTGGCGACGCTGGACCTCTATCGCGACGAAGATTTATTTGAAAAGACGAAGAAGCGGGAACAGGCTTGGGCGGATGCGTTGATGTCCACGCTGCAACCTTTGCCGAATGTGCTCGATATCCGCACCATCGGCCTGGTCGCTGCCATCGATCTTGCGCCCCATGCCGACGGCGTTGGCAAACGGGCCTATGACGCGATGGACAAGGGCTTCCGCGAGCACGGCATCATGATCCGCATCACGGCAGATACGCTGGCGCTTACCCCGCCTTTGATCATGACCGATAACGAGATGGATGAGCTTTTGGATAAGGTGAAAAAGGTTATTTTGGCGGTGGCTTGAGCCGTTTCGTAAGGATCAGATGAGAGTGGAAAGGCTGGGGGAAACCCCGGCCTTTTTTATGCCAAGGGTACGCCAGCCTGTTCTGCCGCGCGGCGAAGATCTTTATCGAGCGTGGCCAAGGGTAAGGAAAGGCGGGAGGCCAGTTCGAGATAGGCCGCATCATACGGTGTGAGGCGGTAGTGGCGCGCAAGTTGTGTGAGGTCCGTCAGCGCATGGGTGCTGGCTTCAAAATCGATTTGAAAATTGATGTCTGCTAGAATTTCCAAGAACA
This sequence comes from uncultured Hyphomicrobiales bacterium, assembly GCA_903900975.1. Taxonomy (GTDB): domain Bacteria; phylum Pseudomonadota; class Alphaproteobacteria; order Rhizobiales; family Beijerinckiaceae; genus CAIUPE01. Next base: position 8,236 of record CAIUPE010000109.1, read on the forward strand.
GTTCGACCATGCGCCATTCAATAAATCCTTTGCGCTCACCGCGTATCGCGACATTCGCGATTTCAAGCGACCAGTGACACGGAACATGGGCTCGCTCGTCAGGCATGGTTAGGCGGTCGAGAATTGCGTTGGCATAGGCGAGATCGCTCGCGCTGCCATCTTTTGAAAGCCAGCGGGCGGTGACGGAAGCGTCGAGGACAAGCGTCATCAGCGACGCCCGTATTCAATCATTTCTTTGATTTGCTCGGCCGTCAACGAAGGTCGGTCGGGACGCTTCGTGAATTCGATTAGCGCTTTGACAGCTTCTTCGTGGGTGCGACGGGGGCGTAAGGGTGTCGGCTTCAACTCCGCCACGGGTTTACCGCGCAGCGTAATGGTAAAGCTCTGGCCTTCGGCGACTTCGCGCAGCAGGCGGGGCAGGTGGGTTTTGGCCTCATAGGCGCCGATTTCGATGTTGCGTGCCATGGCTTCCTCCGACTGGTCTATAGACTAGTCTATTGGTGTTTCGGTTTCAACTCCCTTGCCGCGTCCCGCGCCCTGCGTTAGGAGGCGGGGTCTAGATTTTTACGTAAAACAAGGCCTGCCCCATGAATTCGCCCGCTGACACGCCTAAAGACACGGCCACTCGCAAGGTGGAGGCGCGTTTGCCGCGCGGTTTTGGGGATCGGGGCCCGAAAGAACTCGCCGCGATGCGTGGGATGCTGGAGAATATCCGCACCACCTTCGAGCTCTATGGGTTTGAGGCGGTTGAGACGCCGTTTATCGAATATACCGAGGCTTTGGGCAAGTTTTTGCCGGATCTGGATCGGCCGAATGAGGGCGTGTTCTCCTTCCAAGACGATGACGACCAGTGGCTCTCGTTGCGCTATGATTTAACCGCGCCACTCGCCCGCTACGTCGCCGAGCATTTTGATGCGCTGCCGAAGCCTTATCGCTCCTATCGCAATGGCTATGTGTTCCGGAATGAAAAGCCCGGTCCGGGGCGCTTCCGGCAATTTATGCAGTTTGATGCGGACACCGTCGGTGCGCCGGGCGTTTCGGCCGATGCTGAAATGTGCATGTTGATGGCGGATACATTAGAGGCGGTTGGCATTAAGCGCGGCGATTATGTGATCAAGGTCAATAACCGCAAAGTGCTGGATGGCGTGATGGAAGCCATCGGGCTTGGCGGAGAAGAGAACGCGGCTCGGCGGCTGATTGTGCTGCGGGCGATTGATAAGCTGGATCGTTTGGGACCAGAAGGCGTGGCCGCTTTGCTGGGCGCCGGTCGTAAGGATGAGAGCGGCGATTTCACCAAAGGCGCGGGGCTTGAAGCCCATGCCATTGCTACCATCTTGGCGTTCACATCGGCTAAGGCGGATGCCGCATCTGATACTTTGGCCAATCTGGGCGCTGTCGTATCGGGTTCGCCGATTGGCGCTGAAGGTGTTTCCGAGCTTGCCGAGATTGCTTCGCTTGTGAGCGCTGGCGGCTATGATGACGGTCGTATCGTTATAGACCCTTCCGTCGTCCGTGGTCTCGAATATTACACCGGCCCCGTGTTTGAAGCCGAACTCACTTTTGAGGTGAAGGGCGACGATGGCAAACCCGTACGCTTCGGCTCGGTGGCTGGCGGTGGGCGCTATGACGGGCTGGTCGCCCGCTTCCGTGGTGAGCCGGTTCCTGCCACGGGCTTCTCGGTGGGGGTTTCGCGCTTGCTTTCGGCGCTTTCCATTCTTGGCAAGCTCGGTGGACAGGCGGAGGCGCAAGGCCCCGTGGTTGTGCTTGTGATGGATAAGGACCAGATCGCGCATTATCAGCGGCTTGTCTCAACGCTGCGTCAGGCGGGCATCCGCGCCGAGCTTTATCTCGGCGGATCGGGCATGAAGGCGCAGATGAAATATGCCGATAAGCGCCATTCCTGCTGCGTGGTTATCCAAGGCTCGGATGAGCGCGAAAAGGGGCAGGTGCTGATCAAGGATTTGATCTTGGGCGCAACGCTCGCTTCAGCGCCCGATCGCGAGGCCTATCTCAAAGCGCAGGCCGAGGCGCAATTTGCGGTGTCTGAGGGCGAGATGATCGAGGCGGTTAGAAAAGTGCTGGCCCGTCACACTTAACCTTGTTTTTCTTTTCTTTCCCTAACGTCATATTTTTTATAGAAGTCACGATAAAATTTGTTATCGTGACGCTATGGAACATACGCTCAACGCATTTGCTCGCTTTGTTCTGCTCACGGGGCTGGTCATAGTTTCCAGCTCCCTTTCTGCTGGTCGCGTATCGGCGGACGGCCTGATTGCATTAGCCTTTCCATTGGAATGTACGCTGGGCGATAATTGTTTCGTTCAAAACTATGTTGATCATGATTCAGGACCAGGCTATCGCGATTTCCATTGCGGCGCGATGACCTATGATGGTCATGATGGGACCGATTTTCGAATTCCGTCGATGGAGATACAACACAAAGGGATCGCCGTGTTGGCGGCGGCTAGCGGTGTAGTGCGGCGCATTCGCGATGGTGTGCCCGATGTCATGCTGACCTCGGCGGCAAAGGGTAATGTCACCGGTGAGGAATGTGGCAACGGCGTTGTGATCGATCATGCGGATGGCTGGCAAACGCAATATTGCCATATGGCGCAGGGCTCAGTGACTGCGGTGCTCGGAAGCAAAGTCAAAAGCGGACAGCCGATCGGACTGGTCGGCCTTTCCGGAGCCACCGAATTCCCCCATCTTCATCTGACCGTTCGCCACAAGGGGCAGGTCGTCGATCCCTTTGCGCCGACGCTCGATTTGAATGCGTGTTCGGACCAAGCTGGCCCGACTTTGTTCGACGGTAGCGGGCAGAATTTAACCTATCGCAATCATGTTGTTTTAAACTACGGCTTTATGGACGGGCCGGTGCATAATGACGAGGTTGAGGCAGGGCATGTCGATGAGCGTGTCCCAGGACCTGATTCAGACGCCCTTGTCGCCTATGTACGGGTGATCGGGCTGGAAAAAGGTGATGCGCAAAGTTTTGCGATTATCGGTCCGGATGGAGAGCCTGTCGTTTCCCGCACCTACGACCCACTGGACAAGGCAAAAGCACAAAATCTGATCTATATTGGCTGGAAACGCCCGAAAGAGGGCTGGAAACAAGGCCCATACGCCGCTTTATATTCGATTTCAAAGGATGGCAGCACGCTTTTGAACAAGTGGTTTTTTCTACAATTTTAACGGTATGATGGGAGCGGCTCGGCTTTAGCGCGTTTTTTGTCGCGTGATGCGTTCCGGACTGCTAGATAGCGGTTTCATCAACGGAATCTGTTCACGTGACACCATCCAGAAACGCCGAAACGGTGCTGTCGGTTTTTGAAAGCGCTGGCTATGCCCGCGTCGAGCCGCCACTCTTGCAGCCTGCCGATATTTTTCTCGATCTTTCGGGGGAAGAAATTCGTCATCGCCTTTTTGTCACCAGTGACAGCGAGGGCCGTGAACTGGCGTTGCGCCCAGAATTCACCATTCCCGTCGCGCGTGCCTATTTGGCTTCTGCTGAGGCCGGGCAGGCCAAGGCTTTCAGCTATTCCGGCCCGGTATTTCGGGTGCGCCAAGGCGAGCCGGATGAATTCGTGCAATCGGGCATCGAATCCTTCGGACGAACGGATACGGAAGCCACCGACGCCGAAATCTTAGCCCGCGCCTTTGAGGCAGTGATAGCAACCGGCGAGACGGCGCTGGAGATCAAGCTTGGCGATATGGGGTTGTTTAATGCGTTGCTCGCGGCACTGGGGCTGCAACCGGTTTGGCAAAGGCGGTTAAGGCGCGCCTTCGCCAAGGGAGCGCTTGATGCCGCGACGCTCTTGGCGCTGGCCGATAATGCACCTGAATCGATGAAGCATGCAGGACTTTTAAACGCGCTGGAAGGGCAAGATCCCCGTGCCGCGCGCGCCTTCGTCGAAGATTTGTTGCAGATCGCCGGTATCTCGACCGTTGGCGGGCGCAGCGCGGGCGAAATCGCCGAACGGTTTTTGGTCCAAGCCTCGAATGCGGCGGAAGGTCATCTGCCCGGTGAAGCGCGCTTGGCGCTGGAGCGTTATGCATCGATTGAAGGTGATCCGGATCAAGCATCGGCTGCCCTTCGCGCCTTGGCCGATGACGCGCAACTTGATTTGGACGTCGCGCTTGATGCCTTTGATACCCGGGCCGGATTTATTGCCGCCCGTGGTGTTTTGCTGGATCAGGTGATGTTTTCAGCCCGATTCGGTCGAAATCTTGATTATTATACCGGTGCGGTGTTCGAGTTCCGGCGCAAGGGGGATGCCAGCGGGCGGCCTTTGGTGGGCGGGGGGCGCTATGATCGCTTGCTCCAGACGCTGGGTGCATCGGGGCCGGTACCGGCCGTAGGGTGTGCGGTATTTATCGACCGGTTGCAGGGGGGGGCGGTATGAACGCGATGCTCGTATCGGATCCTTTACTGATTGCGGTGCCCTCCAAAGGCCGCTTGCAGGAAAATGCCTTCAGTTTTTTTGCGCGGGCGGGGCTGGCACTGACGCAATCGCGCGGTGCGCGGGATTATCGAGGCGCGATTGCCGGATTGCCTGGCGTGGAAATCCTGTTCCTTTCGGCTTCCGAGATTGCGCGCGAACTGGCCTCGGGCGGGGCGCATTTCGGCATTACGGGCGAAGATTTGATCCGCGAATCCATTCCGGAGGCGGATGTTAAGCTGGATATGTTAACGCCGCTGGGCTTTGGCCATGCCAATGTCGTCGTGGCGGTGCCTCAGGCTTGGATTGATGTGCGCACGATGGCTGACCTTGAGGATGTCGCCTCGGCCTTTCGTCAGCGCCACGGCCGCAAAATGCGGGTCGCGACCAAATATATCAACCTTACCCGCCGGTATTTTTCCGACCATGGGGTGACCGATTACCGGATTGTTGAAAGTCTTGGTGCGACGGAGGGGGCACCGGCATCGGGCGCGGCAGAGTTGATCGTCGATATCACGACCACGGGTGCAACCTTGTCGGCCAACGCGCTGAAAGTGCTTGATGATGGCACCATGCTCAAAAGCGAAGCCAATCTCGTGGCGTCGTTGGCGGCTAACTGGAATCCGGCGACCTTAAAATCGGCGCGAACCATATTGGCGCGCATTTCGGCGGAAGAAGAAGCGCGGACTCATCGGGTTGTGCGAGCCCACTTTGCCCGGGTGCCCAAATCGCTGGCCGAGCGGGCCACGGCTGAGTTTGGCGTGGCAGCAACGGGCGAACAGACCGATGAAATCTGTTTTCACACCAAGAAAAGCCTTATTTTCACGCTCTCTGAATGGCTTGTCGGCGAAGGGGCGATGCGGGTATCTGTCAGTCAGGCCGATTATGTATTTACCGCCACCAATCCGCTGATCGAAAAGCTCGAAGCGCGGTTGGGGTTGAGTTGAAAGGGAAGAAATGATGACGAAGAACACCTTGCGTAGCCTTGCGGTTCTTGCAGCCATGGGTTCGATGATGGCGCTGCCGGCTTTTGCTCAACAACCGCCAGCAGGTGGCGCGGTTGCCGGACCGAGCAAACCCTTTCCCGTTAATGTGCAATGGGCACTTGTCAGCGTGAACGGCAAACAGCCCGGTCAGGATCAGCCAACCATGCAGCTTGATGCGCAATCCCGCATGCGCGGTTTTGCAGGGTGCAATACGTTTTCAGCCACTGCCTATCCGCTTAAAAATCAGACCATCGCCGTCGGCCCCATCGCGGTTACCCGCAAAGAATGTGACAAAGCCATTATGGACGCCGAAAAAGATTACCTGATTGCCATACGCATCACGCGACAATGGGATGTCCGCGACGGCTTTCTGATCTTGCACAGCGAACGCGGCGATCTGAAATTTGAACGCTCGTTGTTTTAAGCGGGCGCTCGTTTAACCCGGTTTAGACCCGCGTTGCTTTAAAGCCGCCTTGCTCCATCGGTTCCATCCGGATGGCTGCTGTGTGGAAGGCTTTGAGCGTCGAGCGATGGCCGATAGAAACGAGGGTTGTGGTTGGCAGGCGATCGCGAATGGCGGTGTAAAGTCTGGCTTCGCTGTCTTCGTCCAAGGCCGCGGTGGCCTCATCCAAAAATAGCCAATCGGGCCTTGCAAGCAAGGCGCGGGCAATCGCTACCCGTTGCTGTTCGCCGCCGGATAGGCGCTGCGCCCAATTGGCTTGATCGTCCAAGGCATCGGCAAGTTTGCCGAGACCTGCCGCGGCGAGTGCGTCGACCAGATCCCCATCGCTATAGGTCCCCGCTTCGGCCGGATAAGAGATACATTCGCGCAAACTGCCTTGGGGAAGATAGGGCTTTTGCGGCAAGAGCAGCAGATTGGCGCCCGATGGCACAACCACGTCACCCGAGCCATAGGGCCAAATGCCCGCAATAGCCCGGAGCAAGGTGGATTTGCCGGAACCCGAGGGGCCGGAAACCAGCACTGCCTCGCCGGGTTGGAAGGTCAGATCGGTCTCGACAATTACGCTACCATCGGGCAACGCCAATCGGAGCGCTTTGACCTGTAAGGAAGGCGTATCGGAGCGGTGCTCGGCAATCGCCAGAGGCGTTTTGCCGAGTTGGCGGGCGGCCTCGATAGAGCTGTCAAAACCGGTCAAGCGCTGGATGACTGCGAGATAGGCCGCAACCGAAGTATAGGCATCGATAAAGAAGCTGAGTGAGCCTTCGACGCGGCCGAAGGCGCTGGCCGTTTGGGTCAGGACGCCCAATTGTATTTTCCCAAGGAAATAGAAGGGAGCCGCCACAACATAAGGGATCAACGGGCTGATTTGGCCGTAGCCGGAGGTGAACGCCATCAGCAGTTTGCGTAAGGACACAATCGACAGGAAATTGCTGATGACGTCGCGAAACTTGCCCATCAACAAGCCGCGCTCGGTCGGCTCGCCCTTCAATAGTGCGATTTGTTCGGCATATTCCCGCAAACGGGCCAGCGAGAAACGGAAATTGGCCTCGAATTTTTGCTGGTTGAAATAGAGCCCAATCAGCTTGCGGCCGATGAGATGCGTCATCAGCGTACCGAAGCCCGAATAAAGGCAGGCAACCCAGAACAAGAAGCCGGGTATGGCAATCTCGGTGCCGGGAATTGTGAAATTCGCCGATATTGTCCATAGAATAATCGAGAAAGACACCAGTGAGCTGGTCGATGACAGCAGTGAAATGGAAAAATTATAGGTGCGGCTGATGAAATCATCGACATCATCGGCAATCCGCTGGTCAGGGTTATCGGCACCGCCGCCCGCCAAGGCCATGCGGTAATGGCTGCCGTGATCGAGCCAATCGGCCACGTAGCGCGCGGTGAGCCAGCGGCGCCAACGGATCATCAATTGGGACTGCACCACATATTCGATGATCGCCGAAACAATATAAATCGAGGCCCAGAACAAAAAAACCGTGTAGAGCAGCGACCAGAAAGCCTCGCTATTCTTTTCCTGAATGGCATTGAACCAGTCGCGGTTAAAATAAGAAAGCCGCACTGAAATGCCGACTTGCGCCTGATTGACGACGACCAGAAATACAACAAAGCCGCGTGCCATCGTCTGCTCGATGACGGTGAAGGCGGGGAGCGGCCAAAGGCGGACCATGACGCGATCGCGGCCATCAAAAAAGCGGTCAGCGATGCGCATGATGGCGGCAATGCCGGGAATGAAAGAGATTGCATAGACGATCAACCCGAAGACGCCGACGGTGACAGGCAGGCTCTCGGGCACGGCGAGTGCTTCAAGGGATGCCGGCCACAGATCGTGCGCCCCGAGGGTGATAATGATTCCGAAAGCGAGATATTCACTTGCAAAAATCGCAGCAAATATCTGCAGAAAGCGCGACATGCCATGCGCGCGCCAAGTGGTTACCGCTAGCAATCCGCCAACTATGCCAAGGCCAATGGCCTGAACATCGCTTTCAAACAGGCCAAGGCCGAGGGAGACGAGCGCAAAAAGAGCGATGGCAACGGCAAGAAGGCGCATGGGAATCCGTGGGGTGCGAGGGGGTTGGGGGGAGGTTTAGCACGGTTTGGGTGTTACGATGAAACGTGAAATGCATGATAGGGGATCAACGGGTTAAAATCGCCCTTACATCCTTCATCAGCAATAGCAAATGATAGGGGTCGGACGGGCTCGCCTCGAAATCGAGATTGAGATACCACCGCCGTGCTTCGTCATCCTTGGCATGGACAAGCAAAGCCCGAATGCCTGCAATATCGGCAGCTTGAACGGTGCGGAGCAAAGCGTTTTTCAAAAGCGCTAATCCGAGCCCCCGCCCTTGCTCGGAATGATCAATAGCCAAGCGGGCAATCAACATGACGGGAATAGGGTGGTTCGCCAGCCCTTTTCTAACCCGGTCAGGCGCATTTGCATGATCGACGGCACCGACGCTTAGGCTGTAATAGCCCACCACCCGTTCAGCCCCACGGCACACGACATAGGTTTGGGTGCTACCCGATGTTTGGTTGCCGAGCGCAAAGCGCTTGAGAAACTGATCAAGGGGTGGCTTACCGCATTCAAAGCCCTCGACCGAATGACGGGACGCTGGCTTTTCAATCGAGCTGAGTGGGGCGTTAGTGCCTGTCACTCCAGTACGCTCTTTTCAAGCAACAGGCGGGATAGGCGAGATTTGGACATGACAGGCCGGTCGAGCACTTCCTGAAATGCGGACCAATCCTCGTCATCCAGTAAAAATAGACGACGATCGACCAAAGCATCCTCGGCGGCGGCGATGCCCGCTTCGAGCAAAAATTCGGTTACATTTTTGTGGGATGAGGTAGCCGCACGTTGCAATAAAGCTTTCATGCTCGGTGTCGTGCGCAGCTCGATGCGCTCGGATTTGGCTTCGTTGATTAGCATCGCGAACTTCTTCATCGCACTTACTTATCATACGGACGATGTACGGACAAGTTTTTCGGTTTCAGAACTTCGATTTATAAAGAACAGATGCGGCGCTCACCCTACTTCCCAACCCCCTTAAACAATTTCACCTCGGCCAAGAGTTTCGCCAGCGCGCAGGAGACGATGCGGCTTTCCAGCGTATCGGCACGGCTGGTGAGAATGACGGGTACTTTCGCGCCAACGACAATGCCGGCGGCTTCTGCATGCGCCATGAAAGACAAAGTTTTGGCTAGAATGTTGCCTGCCACAAGGTCCGGTACCACCAGCACATTCGCTTTGCCGGCGACTTTGGAAATGATGTGCTTTTGCGTTACCGCACCCATATTAATGGCATTGTCGAGCGCCAAAGGCCCATCGATCAAGGCACCGGTGATTTGGCTGCGATCCGCCATTTTGCACAAGGCTGCGGCATCGAGCGTGGATTGGATGTCAGGATTTACCGTCTCGGTTGCCGATAAAATGGCGACGCGGACCTCGGCGACACCGATGGCATGGGCCAGATCGATGGCGTTTTGCACAATATCTGCTTTCGACCTTAGATCGGGCGCGATATTGATGGCGGCATCGGTGACGATGAGGGGCTCGGCGTGGCCTTTGGTTGCCATAACATAGCAATGGCTGATGCGGCGCTCCGTGCGTAAGCCGCAGGCTCGATTAATCACGGCGGCCATCAGCTCATCGGTGTGGAGGCTGCCTTTCATCACTGCATCGGCTTTACCCGCGCGGACCAAGGCAACGGCAGCTTCAGCCGACGCGTGGCTGTGGGGTGTATCGGTTATGGGCCAAGCGGCGATGTCGATTGCAGCCTCAGCCGCCGCTGCGCGGATTTTAGCTTCGGGGCCTACGAGCAAAGGCAAAATGAGCCCGGCCTGTACCGCCGCTGCGATGCTTTCAAGCGTGAGGGCATCACACGGATGAGCTACTGCCACCCTTATCATTGGCTTGGCTTTGGCTCGCGTTAGTAAGGCTTCAAAAACCGGATGCATCGTCATTTTGTTCACTTCTATTTATGCCGCGGCGCTTCTCTATTTATGCCGCGGCGCTTGGCCTTGCTGAAACTTCCGCATGCCAGCGCAGAAGGTGGACCATCTCGTCCGGCACTTTGATGCGGGTTGGTTTCATGAAATCAATGGCACATAGTGCCGTGATGTCGGCAATTGAAAAGGCTTCACCTGCGACGAAAGGGTAATGAGCTAAGGCATCATTTAAAAGCGCCAGACCCGCTATGACTTTTGGCTTGTTGGCCTCACCCCATTCGGCGATCTGCGGCACCTCGTGTTTGGCCATGCCCGGGTGCAAATGTCGGAAGACGTGGGTGATCGGAATAAACAGCTCCAGCTCGGCGCGGCGGTTCCACATTTCGATTCGCGCTTGTTCAATTGGCGTTCGACCGAACAAAGCTGGTTCGGGATGGATCGCCTCGAAATAGCGGCAGATGGCCACCGATTCGGTGAGGATTATTCCATCATCCAGTTCCAAAGCCGGCGTGCGTTGCAAGGTGTTAATTTTGCTATAAGAGGCTTCGCGATGCTCGAAAGCCGCGAGGTCAACCGTCACCATCGGCACGGTGATGCCCTTTTCAGCCAGAAATAGACGGACTCGACGTGGGTTTGGCGCGCGCACGCTGTCATAGAGTTTCATACAGCACCTCATTGTTTTCACGCTGACGCTTCCACGCCACGCGCGAGCCGTCAACCGGTGCCTCTACCGATTTGAATTCAATTTGAGGTTTTACATCAGCGGGACCTTAACCCTCGGTTGGTACGAGTTGACGCTACGGAAGAGGTGTTGATCGATGAAACCGGAGATGGCCCATTTGATCGCGAGAGCCCGACGCGCAACGCGCGCAGCTTTTGGCGCGAAAGGGGCAACGGCATCCGTTTCGGGCATCGCCAATTGGATGGCGCGCAGCTTCGAGGACGAGCTTTTGTTAACCTTCGCGCGGGCGCGTCCGAAAGCGATCTTGCTCCAATTACTGATTTTATTGCCGGTTTTGAGTTCAGGAATGTTTGGCCCGTCGCACCTTTTTTTGCCGGCGGGTACCTTTTTGGTGGGTTTGGGGCTGGCCGCTTCGCTGGTACTGGCCGATCATTGGCCAAAAGTCAGCCGCATCTCGGCGAAGCGTGGGTTTCTGGGTTTGGAAGTGATGCACGGCTTGGGATGGGCTTTTCTCACTCAGAATTCGCCCTTACCAGCGGCTATCCCAGACAGCGCCTTTGCGATCTTTATCCCGGTCGCGCTTGGAGGATCCGCGCTGGTGTTCTCGTCCGCGATCCGGGGCGCGATGGCTGCGCAACTTTTTCCGCTCTTGCTAGCCAATGGCCTGTCGCTGCTGACCGGCACCCATCGGTTGCCCGTTGATTTAGTCTGCCTTTCGATCGTCGTGATCGCCTTTTTCCTCTATCTCGGCGGGCGTATCACGGAGGCAACGCGGGACCATTTGGCCATCCGAGCCGAGAAAGACGCGTTGATCGCGGACCTTGAGCAGGCCAAGGCGCATTCCGATGAAGCGCGGCGGCGGGCAGAAGAGCTGAACCTCGCCAAATCCCGCTTTTTGGCCACCATGAGCCATGAATTGCGCACGCCATTAAATGCCATTCTGGGTTTTTCCGAGGTGATGGAAGCCGAGCTTTTGGGGCGTCATCGGGTGAAGGCCTATCGCTCTTATGCGCGCGATATCCATGAGAGCGGGCAAATGCTGTTGGGGTTAATCGACGAGGTGCTTGATCTGTCGCGGATTGAGGCGGGGCGCTATGAGCTGGTCGAGGAAGCGTGCCAGCTGGCCGATTCCGTCTCTGAATGCGCGCATCTGTTGCAGTTGCGGGCGCATTCGCGTGGCGTTTCAATGATGATGGTTGATCCGGACTTGCCGCCGATTGTGGCCGATGAGCGGGCGCTTAGGCAAATCACGCTGAACCTGCTCTCCAACGCGATCAAATTTACGCCGTCGGGCGGCGATATCTCGATCCGCGTGGGCAGTGTGCCGAATGGGGGCCAGTTTATTCAAGTGACCGATACGGGCCCCAGCATACCGGCGCATGAAATTCCGATCATTCTGGAAAGTTTTGGCCGTGGCTCTTTGGCGGTGAAACGGGCCGAGCAAGGCTCAGGCTTAGGGCTGCCGATTGTGCGTGGCCTTGTCGCGATGCATCGCGGCGAATTCTCGATCCAGTCGCGCGAGGGCGAGGGGACATCGGTGACGATAACGCTGCCGAAAGACCGCGTGCTCACGCCCCCGCCGCGCCCTGTTGTGGAGCGGGCGCGGGCGGCTGCGGCATGATCAGTTGATCTTATCGTCGACCTTGGCTTCGCCAAACGTCGCCATGCCATCATGACAGGCGGCGGCGGCCTTGATGATGCCGATCGCAAGAGCCGCGCCCGAGCCTTCGCCCAAGCGCATACCGAGATCGAGGATCGGCTTTTTACCGAGCCGCGTCAGTACATCGCGATGCGCGCCTTCAGCCGACACATGGCCTGCCATACAATGGTCCAGCGCGTGGGGATCAAGCGCATGCAGGATCGCGGCAGCGGCGGTGGCGACATAGCCGTCAATCACGACCGGAATGCGTTCCATACGGGCAGCTAAAATAACGCCAGCCATTGCCGCAATTTCGCGGCCACCGACGCGGCGCAGCACTTCGAGCGGATCGCTCAAATGCGCTTTGTGGAAGGCAAGCGCTGCTTCAACCGCTGCAATTTTGCGCTTTAAGCCTTCATCATCAACGCCCGTGCCACGGCCGACCCAATGGGCAGTATCGCCACCATAAAGGGCGGCATAGATGGCGGCGGCAATCGTCGTGTTGCCGATGCCCATTTCGCCGACGGCGATCAGATCATGCCCGCCGCCAATCGCTTCCATGCCGAACGCCATGGTGCCGACGCAGGTTTTCTCGTCCATCGCGGCTTCGACCGTGATGTCGCCCGTCGGGAGATCAAGCGCCAGATCAAAGGCTTTGAAGCCGATATCGAAGGTCTTACAAATCTGGTTGATGGCGGCACCGCCGCCGCCGAAATTATCAAGCATTTGCTGGGTTACGCTCGCCGGATAGGGCGATACGCCGCGCGCTGTAACGCCGTGATTGCCTGCGAATACGGTGACCAGCGGGCGCATGATGGCAGGACGAGATTTGCGCTGCCAAGCGGCGAGCCATTCGACGATTTCTTCCAACCGGCCAAGGCTGCCCGGCGGCTTGGTTAAAAACTGATCCCGCGCGCGGACGGCCTCAACCGAGGTTTGGTCGGCTTCCGGCATTTCGGAAATCAGGCGGCGGATATCGTCGAACGGCAACGCGGTGGTGGTCATGGCAACACTCATCAGAACGGGTCAAAAGCTGTGTGCGCCGTTAGACGCCTTGAGCGGCTTTGATGCAAGTGTGAATCAGACGTTTCGGGCCCTTTATCCGACCTATGCGGCCCGATGCTGGTCAAAGTTTCAAACGGCGTTTTGGGTTTTCAGCCATTCCTTCAGGGCGGCATCGATCCGGGTTGGCTCACCCGTTCCGCTTGATCGGAAGGTTTCAAGGACATCGGGCGACAGTCTGATCGTGATTAGCGCTTTGGTCATAAGCGCCTTAGACCGCGACAAGACATCACGAGAAAAACCGAGCCAACGCCCCTCTCCCGTGCGGGAGAGGGATAAAAAGGGTATCAAAACGCAACATCCAACCGTTCCAACCCATGAAAATGATAGGCGTCCCGATAGCTAGGTGTATTCGCGAGCCTTAACTGCGGAAGCCGCTCGAACAGGACCTTTAAGGCTACCCGCATTTCGAGCCGCGCCAAAGGTGCGCCGATGCAGAAATGGATACCGCCGCCGAAGCTTTGTTGCGGGTTTGGTTCTCGCGTTGGATCTAGGACGTCCGGGTTTGGAAACCGCGCCGGATCGCGGTTGGCCGCTCCTAACATCAGTCCGATTTGCTCGCCTTTTTTGAGCGGGATGCCGTTCCACTCGAGGTCTTCGAGCACGTAGCGCGTGAAGAGATGAAGGGGCGCGTCATAGCGCAGCAGCTCTTCGATAAGAAGCTCGGCCTGCGGGGGATCGGCAAGTAGAGGGCGGGGGTCGAGCTGGTTTTCGAGGATCGCTTTGACGCTGTTACCAATGGCGTGGACGGTGGCTTCATGGCCTGCATTTAGCACCAGAATACACGTTGTGATCAGTTCGGCTTCGCTTAGTTTTTTACCCTCGGATTCGGCGGCGATGAGATGGCTCATCAGATCGTCGGCCGGTTGCTTGCGCCGTTCCGCTATATAAGCGCGGAGATAGTCGACAAAATCACGGGTGGCGCTGACGGCTGCATCTTCAACCTCCCGGCTTCGGCCAAACTGATACATCGCCACCATTTTGTGGGACCAATCGAGCAGTTGCGGGGCCATATCCGTGGGTACGCCGAGCAGTTCGGCAATCACGATCACGGGGATGGGGGTTGCAAAGGCCTCGATCAGCTCAACCTGCCCTTGAGCTTCAAATCCGTCGATCAATCCGTGGGCCAAGGTTTCGATTCGCGGGGCAAGCCGATCGACTTGGCGGGAGACAAAGGCCCGATTAATGAGCGTGCGTAAGCGGGTGTGATCCGGCGGCTCTAATTCTAAAAGGGAATGCGCTTCGACATCGTAGAAGGGTTTGACGTGGGTAGGTGTTTCCGGCCAACCCAGCTCTTGGCGTGTGGCAACATGCAAGATTTGGCGGCCAAAGCGTTTGTCCCGGAACAGCGCCATAACGTCGGCATGGGCCGCAAAGCACCAGAAGCCATATTGACGCCAGAAAAAGGCCGGCGAGCGGGCGCGGATGGCGTGATAGCTCGGATAGGGAGTGTTGAAAAAAGCCGGGTCGCGTGGATCAAGATCGACGGTTGATTCCGGCTTCATCGGGTGCGTATCAATCCGCAGGCATTGCCGCACGGATATCTTGGCGCAGCGTGTCGATGACGATGAGATCGCGGCCCTTCTCGATGTGCCAGAACGTCCAGCCATTGCATGCGGGCAGGCCTTGGGCGAGGGCGCCGATTTTGTGAATTGAGCCGGTCGCAGGGCCCAACACGAGCGACCCATCGGCTTTCACCTTGGCGCGAAAGCGACGCTTGGCATCGACCAGCTCAAGGCCCGGCGCGATCATGCCGGCTTCGATCAGTGCATTGAACGGGATGCGCGGCTCGCTGCGCTTGGTTGGCGCAATCGCTAGCGAATGATCCTCTAATGGTTCGACAGCGGCGATGCGGGCTTCGGCGGCTTTGGCGTATGTTGGGTCACGCTCAATACCGACGAAATGGCGGCCAAGACGCTTGGCGACTGCGCCCGTGGTGCCGCTGCCAAAGAAGGGATCAAGCACGACATCGCCGGGATTGGATGAGGAGAGCAGGATACGCGTGAGCAAGGCTTCGGGCTTTTGGGTCGGGTGTACCTTGTCGCCAGCTTCATCCTTCAAGCGCTCGCCGCCGGTGCAAAGCGGCAAATACCAATCGGAGCGGACTTGCGTATCTTCATTACCCGCTTTGAGCGCCTCATAATGGAAGGTGTAGCTTTTAGCCGCCGCACTTTTGGAGGCCCAGATCATGGTCTCATGCGCGTTGGTGAAACGGCGACCACGGAAATTCGGCATCGGGTTGGCTTTGCGCCAGACAATGTCGTTCAGGAGCCAGAAGCCGAGATCCTGCATGATGGAGCCGACGCGGAAAATATTGTGGTAGGAGCCGATGACCCAGAGCGTGGCATTGGGCTTCATCACCCGACGAGCGGCTTTCAGCCAATCATGGGTGAAGCTGTCATAATCGGCAAAGCTAGCGAATTTGTCCCAGTCATCATCGACCGCATCGACGAGCGATTGATCGGGGCGGCTCAACGCGCCTTCGAGCTGTAAATTATAGGGTGGATCGGCGAAAATGAGATCGATGCTCGCCTCGGGCAGGCTGTTGAGCATGGCAATCGAGTCGCCCAGCAAAATCGTGTCGCGCACCAGCGGCATCGGCTGCACGGCAGGGGCCACGCGGCGCGGATCCCTATTTTCAGCGATAACCCGAAGCGCGCTTGTCCGCGAAGAAGCCATTTTGACACCGTTCTGTTGTTCAACAGCCGGAATCCTAGGGCGCGCATGGTAAACAGAGGGTTTAGCGAGATGAATCAAAGCGATATGTTGCGATTACCTCGCCTTATGGTTACTAGAGGGTTAAGGCCCGCCGTCATCGCTCGCAATTGTGTGTTTGAAGTGTGTTAATTTGGAGGTGGGTGGGGACCGTTCGCAATGAGGTCTCGTACGACCGTCGTCATCTCGGTTCCCCACCCGGCTTCCCGACCGCTTGAATGGTAGGAAGGGTCTGACG
>CAIUPE010000110.1 GCA_903900975.1 uncultured Hyphomicrobiales bacterium
CCGACTAAGAGCCAGCGGAAAGCCTCACAAAGTAGCCCTCATCGCTGTGCTCCGAAAGCTCATCACAACGCTCAACGCCATGATACATTCTCAAAAAGTGTTCAATCCGGCGTTGACATGAGACACGGTAGATTGCTTCGCTCATCGCTCGCAATGACGGTTGGATCTAAGCAAATTTTCTTGCCGCAGCCCCATGCTCCGCCATTAACCGCGCGAGATCAACGCCGACCGGCATTCCATCGACCACCCGCCATTGACCCGCCACCATCACGCGATCCGCCCGATGCGCGCCGCATAGCACAAGGGTTGCCAGCGGATCATGCCCACCAGAAAACCGCGGCTCATCCAGCGTAAACATCGCGAGATCCGCCTGCTTGCCCACCGCGATCTTGCCAATATCATCCCGCCCCAAACACCGTGCCGAGCCCTCGGTTGCCCAGCGCAAAGCATCCAGATGCGTCACCGCCTCGGCTGACCCATAATGCAACCGGTTGACCATCAAAGCGTGCCGCACGCCTTCCATCAGATTGGAGCTATCATTCGAGGCCGAGCCATCCACGCCCAAGCCTACCGGCGCGCCGGCGGCTTCCAGCTCGCGGGTCTTGCAAAAGCCTGAAGCCAAAACCGCGTTCGACGTCGGACAATGGCAAATCCCCACCCCATGCTGCCCGAGTTTGGTGCAATCATCGGCGGTGAAATGCACGCCATGCGCCAGCCAGGTGCGCGGGGTGAGCCAGCCGACATCTTCGAGCAATTCGATCGGGCGGCAATGATAAACTTCAGCGCAATAGGCGTCCTCGTCTTTGGTTTCAGCCAAATGCGTATGCAGCCTTGCATCGAATTTCTCGGCCAAAACGGCGCTTTCCCTCATCAAACGCTTGGTGACCGAGAAGGGCGAGCAGGGTGCCAGCGCCACGCGAATAAAGGCGCCTTCGCTGTTGTCATGGTAGCGGCCCAGCAAACGCTCGCTATCGGCTAGAATCGTGTCCTCGTCCTGCACCACATGGTCGGGCGGCAACCCGCCATCCTTCTCGGACAAATTCATCGAACCGCGTGTCACAGTCATCCGGATGCCGAGCTTTTTCGCCTCATCGACTTCGATATCGATGGCCTCATCAAGCCCTGCGGGAAACAGATAATGGTGATCCGCCGCTGTGGTGCAGCCCGACAGCAGTAATTCGATCAGCGCCATGCGAACCGAAATCCGGAAACTATCCGGATCAAGCCGACCCCAGATCGGATAAAGCGCCTTCAACCACGGAAACAACTCCTTATTGATGGCAGAAGGATGCGCACGCGTCAGCGTCTGGTAAAAATGATGATGCGTGTTGATCAGCCCCGGCAACACCACATGGCGGGAGGCGTCAAACGTCTGGTCCACCGGAAACCTTGGCGCTTGGCCAGAAGCCAGCAGCTCCACAATGCGACCCTGCTCGATCACAATCCCACCCTCCGCACCTTGAGCCAGAATAGCGAGCGGGTTTTTGAGGTGGAGGCGCATGGGATGGGGTCCGGTGAAAGGTAACGTTCGAAAACTTGTAAGTGATTTGGCGACAGCCGCAACCGAGGATTGGTTGAAATTTGGATGATGAATAGAGACCCTAGACGCTCGACGCGACTAATTCTAATCTTGACGAAACAACCTTAAAGGTTTATTTCGGTTGGAAAAGAGAAAACCAAGCCATGATTTGAAGGTATTCCAAGCGGCATTTTCGCGCGAGCGCGCCATTACCCTTACGGCGGCTCGTTCGGCGCGGGCATTAGGCTTTTCGGTATCCGATGTTGTGTCATTGGTGAATAGGCTGCAGCGGAAGCATTTCTTCAAATCGATGACGAGTTTTCACGATCATCGACAATGGCAAGACGTCTATCACCTGCCGGATGAAGACAGAGTGCTCTATGTGAAATTTACCGACGCGGTTGTGACCGAATTTATCCTGTTGTCGTTCAAGGAAAAATGACATGAGCGCCATCAAAACCATGTTCCATCCCGAGACCGGCGCAGCGCTTCACCGCGCCCGACGGGTTGAGACGGTTTCTTATATGGGAATGTCCAAAGTGGTCGAAATTGAAGGCTGGTTTCCGGAGGATGACGGCGACGGCATTCTGATGGGTGCTGATTCAGCCCCACTTGATGCCGCTTTGTCGGACCTCAAAGCGGCATATCGGGCGGAGACACAGGCACTTGCGAAGCGCGTGCGGCAATCAGCGGGGTTATCCCAACGCGATGCGAGCCTTCTTTTAACCGGATCGCCCAACAGTTTCTCAAAATACGAGCGCGGTATAGCCCAACCGAGTTGGCCTACTTTTGTGCTTTTAAAACTTCTGGCACACCAGCCAAAGCTGATCGAAACGATCAAGACCGTCTAAAGCTCCCCGAGGTGACACATTCCTCCGCACTTGATAAGAAGCGTTCAAACGCCTTGTCATTTTAACGGGACGAAACGCCATGCATGATTCAGCACTTGCCTCCATCATCGATGTCGCTTGGGAAAAGCGGACAGAATTGAACCCTTCCACCAAGGGTGAAACCCGCGAAGCGGTCGATTACGTGATTGATCGCTTGGATTCAGGCGCCTTGCGCGTCGCCACCAAAGAGGAAGATGGCAGCTGGCAGACCCATCAATGGCTGAAAAAGGCCGTGTTGCTCTCCTTCCGTATCAACGACAATGTGCTGATGTCGAATGGTCCGGGTGGTTCGTCCTGGTGGGACAAGGTTCCCTCGAAATTCGATGGTTGGGGCGAGGCTGAGTTCAAAGCGGGCGGCTTCCGCGCCGTGCCGAATTGCACCGTGCGCCGCGGAGCTTACATTGCGCCAAACGCCATTTTGATGCCGTCTTTCGTCAATATTGGCGGTTATGTCGACAGCGGCACGATGGTCGATACATGGGTTACCGTCGGCTCCTGCGCCCAGATCGGCAAGAATGTGCATCTTTCCGGCGGCGTCGGCATTGGCGGCGTGTTAGAGCCATTGCAGGCTGGCCCAACCATTATTGAGGATAATTGCTTCATTGGCGCACGCTCCGAAGTCGTCGAAGGCGTGGTGATTGGCGAAGGCTCGGTTATCTCAATGGGCGTGTTCATCGGCCAATCAACCAAAATCGTCGACCGCGAGACGGGCGAAGTCTTTATGGGCCGTGTACCGCCTTACTCCGTGGTCGTGTCCGGCTCGATGCCCGGCAAGCCTTTGCCGGACGGCACAATGGGGCCATCGCTTTATTGCGCGGTGATTGTTAAGCGGGTCGATGCCAAGACGCGGGCGAAGACGGGGATTAATGAGTTGCTTAGGGATTGATAATTGGTGGGGAAACTGTTGGACCGCGAGCCTCTTGGGCATCGTATTCTTGCGGGCGAGGACGCCCGCGGTCCATGGACTTAAGAGCTAAAAATTGATGAATGACAGCCCTTCGAAACGAGCCCGCATTCAGACGCAATGGGACGATGAAGCCCGCGTGTGGATTGCCACGAGTTCCGATATTTCAGGATTGGTGGTCGAAGCCGACACGATTGAAGAATTGCGGCGAGAGATTGATCTTATCTTACCAGACCTTATTGAACTGAACCACGACGATCCCCCGAAGTTGGAATATCATTTCGAATGCTCAACCCCAAAGACGCCATCGCTCTAACCCAAGCCCTCATCCGCTGTCCGTCGGTGACGCCGGAGGAGGGTGGGGCATTGCATCTATTGCATGGCCTCTTGCAACAAGCGGGGTTTGACTGCCATCTCGTCCGCTTCTCTGAAAGTGGCACGCCGGATATCGATAATTTTTATGCCCGCATCGGCACCGGTTCGCCCTGCCTGATGTTTGCGGGGCATACCGATGTCGTCCCCGTGGGTGATGAGACCCGGTGGACGCATGGTCCTTTTGCGGGGGAAATCGTCGACGGCATGCTGTATGGCCGGGGTGCTGCGGATATGAAGGGCGGCGTTGCGGCGTCTGTTTCTGCCGTGCTCGCTTTTCTCGAAGAGCAAGGCCCGAATTTCAAAGGCTCTATCGCGTTTCTGATTACGGGCGACGAGGAAGGCCCCGCCATCAATGGAACGGTGAAATTGCTCGAATGGGCGAAAACGCGCGGCGAGCGGTTTGATCATTGCATTTTGGGCGAACCCACCAATCCCGAGCGGTTGGGCGACATGATCAAAATCGGCCGACGCGGCTCGCTCTCAGGCCACCTCATCGTCGAGGGCAAGCAGGGCCACATCGCCTATCCCCATCTGGCGGATAATCCGATCCGCGGTATCGTTAAACTCGTGGGCGGGCTTTTGGCCGAGCCGCTTGATCGCGGAACGGCGCATTTTGGCGCCTCCAATCTTGAATTCTCGACGCTTGATGTCGGCAATCCTGCGGGCAATGTCATTCCGCAATCGGCTGAGGCCAAGTTCAATATCCGCTTCAATGATCTATGGATGCAAGAAACGCTGGCTGCCGAGATTGAGGCGAGGCTTCACCGCATCGCCGGCAATGATGTGCGTTACACGGTCACCTTTCAGCCATCCAATGCCGATGCTTTCGTAACCGAGCCCGGCCCCTTTGTTGAAATGGCGATGCAATCCATCGAGGAAGCAACCGGCATCAAGCCAGCGCTTTCAACCACCGGCGGCACATCGGATGCGCGGTTTATCAAGAATTATTGCCCCGTTATCGAGTTCGGCCTCGTCGGCCAGACCATGCACCAGATTGATGAGTGCGTGCCAGCGGCTGACATAACGCGGCTATGCGAGATTTATATCGGCTTGATCCGGCGCTATTTCGAGGGCTAAGGCTTAGCCGTCGATCATCGGTCTTTCCAAGGCCCTCATTTTTGATTAGAAGCACTGCACAATTTCGATTGAGGAGCTTACGGCATGGTTTCGGCATCCGAACAGGTTGTGACGGTATTTGGTGGTTCAGGCTTTATCGGCCGCCATGTCGTGCGGGCGCTTGCTAAACGCGGCTATCGCATTCGGGTCGCGGTGCGCCGTCCGGACTTGGCCAATTTCCTCCAGCCACTCGGCAATGTCGGCCAAATCCATGCGGTGCAAGCCAATTTGCGCTATCCGGCCTCGATTGATCGCGCCATTCAAGGCGCCTCCGCCGTGGTCAATCTCGTTGGCATTTTGTCCGAGAATGGCCGTCAGCGCTTCGATGCGGTGCAAGCCGATGGCGCGAAAGCTGTGGCAGAAGCCGCCAAGCGTCATGGCATTACCCGCTTCGTGCAGATGTCCGCCATTGGTGCCGATGCTGAGTCTGCTTCCGCTTACGCCCGCTCAAAGGCTGCAGGCGAGGCGGCCGTTCGCGCAGAAGTGAAAGACGCCATCATTTTGCGCCCTTCCATCGTGTTCGGCCCTGAGGATGATTTTTTCAACCGGTTCGCGACCTTGGCCCGCGCCATACCGTTCCTGCCATTGATCGGCGGCGGACATACCAAGTTCCAGCCGGTTTTCGTCGGCGATGTCGCCGAAGCGGTGGCCAAAGCCGTTGATGGAGCCTTGAAAGCCGGTGCGACCTATGAACTCGGCGGACCGGAAGTCAAAACTTTCCGCGAATTGATGGAAATCACGCTGAAAGTGGCCAATCGCAAGCGTCTATTGCTGCCTTTGCCGTTTCCGTTGGCTCGCGTTCAGGCGGGGATCATGGAACTTGTCGATACCGTGTCCTTCGGCCTGATGCCCTCGGCGCTGCGGCTGACGCGCGATCAGGTTAAATTGCTCGCGCACGACAACGTCGTCTCCGACGAGGCCGCGAAAAAAGGGCTGACGCTGGAAGGCATGGGCATCGACGGCGAAACGGTGGAAGCCATCGTGCCAAGCTATCTCTACCGCTTCCGCAAAGCGGGCCAGTTTGAACGCATGGCGGATGCTTAATCGCGGATCGCCTTCGCTCGCAATGACGGGTCGGTGCCATCCTTTTTTGATGTCTTAATAATGTCCCGGATCGGCCAACCGATGCAGCCGTTCCGACGCTGTTCTCGCCACCCTTACCAGCATCGCCTTGCGGGTCGCTGCCGCCAGCCGGTGCTCGGGCGCTTCGCGTAACACCGCGGCCCCATAGGAATCAGCCAGGATAAGGCCAGCATCTTCCGGCATAATTTCCTGTGGCACAGTTTCCGGAATGGCAAAAAACAACCGGTCGCAATGCTGCCGGTAATCGGGCCATTTCTGGTCCACCCTGAAATCCTCAATGCTGGATTTGATCTCGATGATCCAGATCGTGCCGTCATCGCCCAAGGCAACCAGATCTGCGCGGCGGTGGGAGGCCAGCGTCAATTCGGTCACGCTGGCAAAGCCCAGATGGCGCAAAAGCCGCCGTGTCCCGCGCGCCACCATCAGCGCGGTTTCGGATTGGCGGCCATCGGGTGGCAGAATGAGGTCGGGGACAATCATGGCAACCCTTTATCGTAAAATCGCGGGTTCTGGCTAGCGGCTTGATAGTCCGTTGGGCGCATGATATATAGCATTGCTATATACCAAATGGGAGGCAAGCCATGGCAACCGCAAAAGTATTTTGGTCTGGTCGCTCGCAAGCTGTCCGGCTTCCAAAGGAGTTTCGGGTCAATAGCCAAGAATTGACGATCCGGCGCGAGGGGCAAACGCTCATTCTTGAGCAGAGCCCGGGGGACTGGGACTGGCTTGCCGATATCCAGCAAGGATTATCGCCCGATTTCATGACGGAAGGAGCCGAGCCATCTCGGCAACAAAAGCGACCCGATTTGGATGAGCTCTTCCCATGATCCGCTGGCTCTTGGACACCAACGCCATTATCGCCCTTCTCAAAGGGCACTCTCCGGCGTTTACCTCAAAGGTTATGGCCGAAAAGCCGGAAGCTTTCGGACTATCGTTGATCGTCTATCACGAATTGGTCTATGGGGCAGCCAAAAGCGCCCGCCCGGAGCAGAACCTGAAAGTGATCGATGCCATAGCCTTTCCGCTTCTCTCCTTTGATCCTGAGGATGCGAGCGCTGCTGGCCACATTCGGGGGCAAATGGCCAAGCTTGGAACGCCCATCGGCCCGCTTGATGTCCTTATTGCGGGGCAGGCTCTGGCGCGGGATTTGGTTTTGATCTCGGATAATGGCCGCGAATTTTCCCGTATCTCCGGTTTGAAACATGAAAATTGGCAACGCTAACGCTTTCACCCGTTGCATTGCCAGAGCTTTCCTTCTATACACCGACCCTTCAAACCGCCCGGCTGATTAAGGGCTGCCGTGGCGGTTTATTTCGCTCAATGTCGATGCGAACGGCGTGGAAACGCGCTGACCCTATTAAGAATGGATGGTTTCGGCCGTCCGAAGGAGAGCAAAATGCCCAAGATGAAGACCAAATCGGCCGCCAAAAAGCGGTTCAAGATCACCGGCACCGGCAAGGTGATGTATGCTCAGGCAGGCAAGCGCCACGGCATGATCAAGCGGACGAACAAGCAGATTCGTAATCTGCGCGGCACCAATGTGATGTTCGAAACCGACGGTTACAACGTCAAGAAATACTTCCTCCCCAACGGTTGATCGCCCAAGGGTAAAAGTTTTCCATCACATTTTTAGCGATTCTTCCGAAGGAGATCCGTCATGTCACGTGTCAAACGGGGTGTAACATCCCACGCAAAACATAAAAAAGTTTTCAAGGCTGCGAAGGGCTTTTACGGCCGTCGCAAAAATACGATCCGCGCAGCAAAAGCTGCTGTCGATCGTTCGATGCAATATGCAACCCGCGATCGTAAAGTTAAGAAGCGGACGATCCGCGCCCTCTGGATCCAGCGTTTGAACGCTGCCGTTCGGGAGCATGGCATTGTCTATTCGCGCTTCATTGACGGCCTCAACAAGGCTGGCATTGTGGTCGATCGTAAGGTTCTCTCCGATCTCGCCATTCACGAGCCGGTGGCCTTTGCCGCCCTCGTTGAAAAGGCCAAGGCGCATATCGCTGCGGTTGCTGCTTAATCTGGTAGTAATCCTGCACAGATAATCGCTTCAGGGCCCGCGAGCGCATTCGCGGGCCTTTTTATTGTTATTCATTCGACTTTAGCCTGCGGTGTTGCCAATGACCGATTATTCGTCGCTCGAATCCGAACTCGTCACTGCCATCAAGGCCGCCACCGACGAAGCCTCGCTCGAAGCCATTCGCGTGGCAGCGCTTGGCAAAGCGGGTTCCATTTCCGGCCTGCTCAAGACGCTTGGATCGCTCACGCCTGATGAGCGTAAAGAGCAAGGCCCGCTGATCAACGGCTTGCGCGACCGCGTCACCGAGGCTCTGGCGGCGCGCCGCACAACGCTGAAAGATGCAGCCCTTGAGGCACGCCTCGCCGCCGAGCGGGTCGACGTGTCCTTACCCGTGCAGCCGTCCGATAATGCGCGTGGCCGTATCCACCCGATCAGCCAAGTCATCGAAGAGCTCACCACGATCTTCGGCGATATGGGTTTTGCGGTGGCAGAAGGCCCGGATATTGAAAATGATTTTTACAATTTCACCGCTCTGAATTTCCCCGTCGGCCATCCGGCGCGCGAGATGCACGATACGTTCTTCTTCAACCCCGACGAGAATGGCGAGCGCAAGCTGCTGCGCACCCATACAAGCCCCGTGCAAATCCGCACCATGATGACGCAAAAGCCACCGATCCGCGTCATCATTCCGGGCCGCACCTATCGCTGCGACTCGGATCAGACGCATACGCCGATGTTCCATCAGGTCGAAGGCCTCGTCATCGATAAGGGCTCGCATATGGGCCATCTGAAATGGATTTTGGCCGAATTCTGCAAAGCCTTCTTTGAGGTCGACGACGTCAAAATGCGTTTTCGTCCGTCTTTCTTCCCGTTTACGGAACCGTCCGTCGAAGTCGATATCCAATGCTCGCGCAAAGGCGGCGAAATCCGGTTTGGCGAAGGCGAGGATTGGCTGGAGATTTTGGGCTGCGGCATGGTGCACCCCAACGTCATCCGCCATTGCGGGCTTGATCCGGATGAATACCAAGGCTTTGCCTGGGGCATGGGCATCGACCGCATCGCCATGCTGAAATACGGCATGCCAGATTTGCGCCCCTTCTTTGAGGCCGATGTCCGTTGGTTGTCGCATTACGGGTTCCGGCCGTTGGATTTACCAACGCTGACCGGCGGCTTGAGCGTTTAAGGAGAGCGACCGATGAAATTCACCCTCTCTTGGCTCAAAGAGCACCTTGATACCTCAGCCTCCCTCGACGCCATTGTCGATGGCTTGACGAAAGTCGGCCTCGAGGTTGAAGGCGTGGAAGATCCCGCCAAAGCGCTCGCGCCCTATATCACGGCCTATGTGATCTCCGCCGAGCAGCACCCGAATGCGGATCGTTTGCGCGTTTGCATGGTTGATATTGGCGACGGCAAGCCGGTGCAGGTTGTTTGCGGTGCTCCGAATGCGCGTACCGGCATGAAAAGCGTATTCTCGCCACCCGGCACCTATATTCCGGGTAAAAACATCACGATCTCGGTCGGCATGGTGCGTGGCGTCGAGAGCGCGGGCATGTTGTGCTCGGGCTTTGAGCTCGGCCTGTCGGAAGACCATGACGGCATCATGGATCTGCCGGCTGATGCTCCCGTGGGTGTGCGCTACGTCGATTACGCGAACATTGATGATCCGATCATCGATATTGCCGTCACGCCGAACCGCTCCGATGCGCTCGGCGTCTATGGCGTGGCGCGTGATCTCGCCGCCGCTGGATTAGGCTCACTCAAGCGGCATGATTTAAAGCCGGTGAAAGGCGAGGGCGCTTGCCCTGTCTCGGTGAAACTCAATTTTGCGGACGACCAGAAACATCTGGCCCCCGCTTTTGCGTTGCGCCTTGTGCGCGGCGTCAAGAATGGCCCGAGTCCGGATTGGATGCAGCGCCGCTTGAAGGCCATTGGTCTCAGGCCCATCAACACGCTGGTCGATATCACCAATTACATTACGTTTGACCGCGGCCGTCCGCTGCATGTGTTCGACGCCAAAAAGGTCGCTGGTAACCTTGTGGTGAGGCACGCCAAAGAGGGCGATGAAATTCTGGCACTCGACGGCAAGACCTATCGCCCAGACCCGTCAACGGTTGTAATTTGCGACGATAACGGCGTTGAATCGATTGCTGGCATTATGGGCGGTGAACATTCAGGCTGTGACGAGCACACCACCGATGTGTTGATTGAATCAGCCCTTTGGGACGCGCTCAACATCGCGCAATCAGGCCGCAAACTCGGCATCAATACGGATGCGCGCTACCGGTTTGAGCGTGGCGTCGATCCGGCCTTCTGCGTGCCGGGTCTCGATTTCGCCACCCAAATGGTGCTTGAGCTTTGCGGTGGCACGCCAAGCGAGGCGATTGTTGCAGGCGAAGTGCCGCAACCTGAAAAGATCATCGCTTTCCCTTGGTCGGAAGTGAAGCGCCTTACGGGCGTTGCCATGCTCGTGCCGGAAATGAAGGCCATTCTGACCGAGCTCGGCTTCTGGGTTTCGGGCAATGATAAAGAGGTCAAGATCGCGGTCCCATCGTGGCGTCCGGATGTCGAGCAAAAGGCCGATATCGTCGAAGAGATCATCCGCATTGCGGGACTTGATCAGGTCGAGATGATCCCCTTCCCGCGCGAGCCTGCAACGGTTGCAAAGCCCGTGCTCACCCTCATCCAGAAGCGCACACGGCTTGCCAAGCGCGCGCTAGCGGCGCGTGGCTTGGTCGAGGCCGTCACATGGTCCTTTATCGGCAAGTCCGAGGCGGAAGCCTTTGGCGGCGGCAAGCCGCAATTGGCGCTCGCCAACCCGATTGCGTCCGATCTCTCCGATATGCGCCCAAGCCTCTTGCCGGGTCTGTTGAAAGCGGTTGATCGCAATGTCGCGCACGGCATCCCTGATGTGGCCTTGTTTGAGGTGGGGCAGGTCTTTAAAGGCGACAAGCCGGAAGATCAGTCGATCATGGCCACAGCCCTTCGCCGCGGCCTAGCGGGTGCCGATGGCGCAGGTCGCCACTGGCACAGCGAAGCGACGATTGACGCGTTCGACGCCAAAGCCGATGCATTTGCTTTGCTTGAAGCGCTGGGTATTCCAGTGGCCGGTCTGCAAGTCGTGCAAGGGGGACCTGCATGGTATCATCCCGGTCGCTCTGGCACGCTGCAATTTGGACCGAAAATGGTTGTCGGCGCGTTTGGTGAAGTGCATCCACGTATTCTCGAAGCGCTGGATGTGAAAGGCCCGGTCGTGGCTTGCGAGATCAATCTCGATCTGTTGCCGCCACCAAAAGCCAAGCCAACCCGCATGAAGCCAAAGCTCGTATTACCGGAATTCCAACCGGTTAGCCGTGATTTCGCCTTCATCGTGGATAAAACAATTCCTGCTGCCGAAATTATTAAAGCAACCCAAGCGGCAGAACGGGCGTTGATAACGGATATTTCAGTTTTTGACGTGTATGAGGGAGCAGGTGTTCCGGATGGCAAGGTTTCGATTGCCATCGCGGTTTCGCTCCAGCCCGTCGAGAAGACCCTGACGGATACGGAAATCGATGCGATATCCACCCGGATCATTGCGGAAGTATCAAAGAAAACCGGCGCAACACTGCGCGGTTGAGCGCGAAAGTGGTGTGACGTTGAACAAGAGTGATGGCGGAAATTTCGGCTGGGCCCGTGCGGTTCTTATGGTAGCAGCCTGCATCGGGCTCAGCGCTTGCCAGCCGGTCGATAAGCCATCGGCCGCTGTTCCAGTGGTGAGTGTTTCTAAGGGCAAGACCGTCAAAGCCAAGGCCGAAGCCGATAAACCGGCTACAGCCTCGTCAGACGAAGTTGACGCCTTCTCGCCCGTCGAGCCGCCCGCCGATTATGAGACCTGGTATACGGGCTCGATGCCGGATGATCCGTATGACATCCCGTTGGTGGACCGATCCAAGATGCGGCCGGAACTCAATCGTCAGACGGTTGATGCACCGGAAAATCTACCCGCTAACACGATCCTCGTCGATATTGATAACCGCTTCCTCTATTATTTTGACGGTTCCGACACGGCTATCCGCTATGGCGTGGGTGTTGGCCGCTTGGGCTTTTCATGGCGTGGCAATGCCGAAATCGGCCGCAAGGCGGTTTGGCCCGATTGGACGCCAACCTCCACGATGCGCAAATTAATCCCCGATCTGCCCGCGGGCATGGCGGGCGGTGTGGATAGCCCGCTCGGCGCACGCGCGCTTTATCTCTACCAGAACGGCCAAGATATTCTGTTTCGCATCCACGGCACCAATGAGCCCTGGACGATTGGCGAGCAAGTGTCGAGCGGGTGCATCCGCATGTTGAACGAGGATATTTACGACCTTTATGGCCGCGTGTCCGTTGGCGCCAAGGTCATTGTTCGCAACGCGAAATACGCGACCGCTGCGAGGAATTGATCAGCGGTTGGCTGTCTCACCATTCAGCGGGTTTTCGGGGTCGCGGTCATAGGTGATGGTTTCAAACCGCATCGCGTGGGCATCCATCATCAAGAGCTTGCCGACCAAAGGCTCGCCAAAGCCCACAAGGGCGCGGATCACTTCCAGCGCCATCATGCTGCCGACCATGCCTGCGAGCGCGCCAAGCACGCCAGCTTCGGCGCAAGCGGGAACCATTCCGGCAGGTGGACGCTCCGGAAACAGGCAGCGATAGGTCGGGTTGGGCTGGCCGTCAGCACCCTTCTCATGCGGTCGTAGCGTGGTCAGCGTCGCATCCATCGCGCCCAAAGCGGCGGTAACGAGCGGCTTGCCCTCGTAAAAG
The DNA here is from genome assembly GCA_903900975.1 of uncultured Hyphomicrobiales bacterium. Lineage (GTDB taxonomy): Bacteria > Pseudomonadota > Alphaproteobacteria > Rhizobiales > Beijerinckiaceae > CAIUPE01. The sequence continues at coordinate 12,696 of CAIUPE010000110.1, forward strand.
CAGGTATCCGACACAAGATAGCGCGTGTCGAAATTATCCGATCCATCGGCTATGACATCATAGGCCCGGATCAGGGCCGCCGCATTCTCATCCGTGATGCGCGTGGCATGCGCCTCAACGGTTACATGCGGGTTGATGCGCGTTATGGACTCAGAGGCACTTTCCGTTTTCGGGCGGCCCACATCAGGCGTTCCGTGAATGATCTGGCGCTGAAGATTGGAGAGCGAAACGCTATCATCATCCACGATACCAATCGTACCAACACCGGCTGCAGCGAGATATTGCAACAATGGCGTACCTAGCCCGCCTGCACCAATCACCAACACGCGAGCCGCTTTAAGCTTCTGCTGCCCCGGCCCGCCAATATCCCGCAACACAATATGCCGCGCATATCGCTCAAGTTCATCACGCGAAAGGGTAGGAAGGCTTGTCATCAGCGAGCTTTAGCAAGTTGGCGGGGGAGATGGAATGGAAAAAGGATCGATCTAACCCGTCATTGCGAGCGATGAGCGAAGCAACCCTGTTGATGATGAAAGGCGGTTTCAGGAATCTAACGCAACGGGGCTAATATGGGCTCCGCATGAAACAGAAGCAGTATAGTCGCCTCGGTATCGAGGAAAGAGAAGCGATCAGTCGTGGTCTGGCTGCCAATTTATCATTCGCTGAGATTGCTC
>CAIUPE010000111.1 GCA_903900975.1 uncultured Hyphomicrobiales bacterium
ACAACGAATTAAACACGTTCAGGATCGCTTGAACGGCAGACCAAGACGTGTCTTAGATTACCACACGCCGAACGAAGCGTTCACCGCACTCGTTGCATTAGATCCTTGAGACCACCTATAAAATAAGTTGATGTAACGTAGCATAGGATATTTCAATGTAAACGAAATTTTTTATTTATTTATATTACACATAATTATCTTGATATTATTTTTTCGGATTGGTTGGACGAGCAACAGGTCCGCTCCAAACTCTTTTGATCTCTTGAACCTCAAATTATGCAAAATTCATATATTTATGATCCTTATTCAATTGTATTTTATTTTTTTCAACCATCGAAATGACGGACTTCTCATTATTTAACGAAATATAATCATAATTTATCAAAATATATGGCTATATTTACATCCAGATTCAAACATATCGCCAGATATAAATTTCGTATCTGGCCATAAGAAATTATCAGATTTGCATAATTAATTTTGATAAGGTCGTTATGATTTTAGCGTTGCAAGGTTATGCGACGTGTTGTCGGAAATTCACTCGCAACCGACCAATGAACGTTGATGAAGGCTTAATCCAGTCGAAATTTTCCACGAAATTAAAGGTATGCTTTTGAATGATAAGCAAATTCTATCCATTCGTTCGGTTTTACTCCCTTCAAATATAACCTTGACCTTTGATTTTAACGCATAGATTGCCGATGGAAAAATATGAACGGTTAAAAATGGCTCGACTTCGAAGCGGCTTTCGTTCGGCTTCCGAGGCAGCTTCGTATTTAAGTATTCCATATGGGACATACAGTGGACACGAGAATGGGTCTCGCGGTATAAAAGAAAGCGATCTGCTTCGTTATGCATCGGCCTTTAAGGTATCGCCGGCTTGGTTAGCCTTTGGGGGCCATCGCAAAAAGCAAAAGATTAGTGTGTTCGGCCGCGCTGGAAGCATTAGGATGAATGACACTTTACCTTCGACGCATCGCACTGTCGTCGAAATCGCTCCTCCTTTTCCTATTGATCCCGATTGTCGTGCCCTCATCGTAGCGACATCCGAATTCGCGCCGGCATTTTTAATCGATGATGTTGTACTTTTGGGACAAAACCAAACACTCGATGCGTTAGTTAACATTCGTTGTGCTGCATTAATCGATCATTCGGTGCTTCTTGGGCATATTTTATCCGTCGAACCTAACAATAAGTGTCATTTTCAGCTTCCCTCCGGAAAAATGCATTTGAATGTCCAACCAACGTGGTCGGCACCCATTACGGCAATTATCACTCCGGCTCTGTCCAGCTTTTCAGCCGGCTCGTCGATCGATTAAGTTTGTATTTCGCCAACCCTTCCACCGCACTTGGTCTGCCCCCCTCTTCACATCGCGCACGCTTCGCCATATGGATAAAAGCAGTTCGTTTTTCGGCCGATGGCCGCGTCGTAAAGGGATCCTATCCGATGTCTGCTCTCTCGAAGTTCCGTTTGGCTATCTTGGCTTCGCTTGCCTTGGGCGTGGCATCTTGTGGCACCACCCCACAGCCTAAAATGGCCAGCGCCAATGTGACGGTGAAGGACGAATCGAGTGAGGCTCTTGGCCTGCTCAACAAATTCCGCGCCAGCCAAGGGCTTGGTCCGGTTGTGATCGACGCTAATTTGATCGATGTGGCGAGCTTCCAGTCAATTGCGATGGCCTCGCGCGATGCGCTAACGCATGAAGTTGCGGGCGATTTTACAACCCGCATCAATGGGGCGGGCTTTACCAATTCGAACGCTGTCGAAAATGTCGGCGCCTCGCACGCCAGCGCCGCCGATGCGATCGCTTCATGGATCAAATCGCCTTATCACCGTGAAAATATGCTGATGAAGGACGCCACCCGCATGGGCATGGCGCGGGCCGATTCGCCCAATTCCCGCTACGGTAATTATTGGACGCTGGATCTGACGTCGGATGTCGCGGGCGCGCCGCCAAAGACGGCTGATGCCGGTGCTGCGGCCAATCCGGCAAAAAAAATCGTTTCTAATTAACGGCGTAGGATCAGCGCTGCGCCCTGAGGCTGGAACTTACTTGACCATCGAGGCTACAACGCCGTCATATTCAGCTTCGTCGGTGCAATAACTCGCTTCGTTGTAATTGTAGCCATAATTGCAGGTTAAAACCTTGGGCTGCCCCTCATTGGCTTTTTTGGCGACGCCATAATAAGTCGCGTAAATTTTACGTTGATAGGCATCAACCAGAAAACGGGTGGTGACGATTTCATCCTGATGTGCAATCTTGAAGCTGAAATCCAGCAAGCACCGGCTATCGAGCGATTTATCATATTCGACATGTTTAAAATCGCGGATGCTGCCGCCCAATTTGCCCCAGATAATCCCCTGCTCGTGCTCGTAATTTTTGGCAGAAGCTTCCGCCGCCTCTGAACACGACGTGCCAGCCAGAGCCGGAGAAGCGAGCGCCGCACAAAATGCCAACACTAGGGTAGAACGAACAGCAGACATGGTTACCTCGGCTTTTTGCGTTTTGCTCGCCCTTGTCCGCTGCCTATTGAAAAGGTGCAAACAAGAGCAACACGCGAAGGGTTAATCGGCCTATTGAATAGTCCAAACGTCATGACTGATGCAATGGGCTGACGTTTGCACGTTCCTTTTATGCCAAAGCCTCGATCAACAACAGACATAAAAAAAGCGGCGTTTCGCAACTTCATGAAACGCCGCTCTTATTTTTGTTATGGTAAAGGATCAGACAAGGTCGAACCGATCCGCGTTCATCACCTTGGTCCAAGCGGCCACAAAATCATGCACAAAGGCTGCTTCCGATCCCTTTGACGCATAGACTTCCGCCAAAGCTCGCAGCTGCGAATTGGAGCCGAAGACGAGATCAACCCGCGTGCCGGTCCACTTCAACGCACCCGTTGCGCGGTCATGGCCATCGAACACGTCCTGCGCTTCCGAGGTCGCTTTCCACACCGTGCCCATATCGAGCAGATTGACGAAGAAGTCGGTGGTCAGCTCCTCAGGGCGCTTGGTGAACACGCCATGCTGGGCGTGGCCGGTATTGGCATTCAACACGCGCATGCCGCCAACCAGAACCGTCATTTCAGGCGCGGTCAGGGTGAGCAACTGCGCCTTATCGATCAGGAGCTCTTCGGCGGAAACCGAATATTCCTTCTTCAGATAATTGCGGAAGCCATCAGCGATAGGCTCCAACACCGAGAAGCTTGCGACATCGGTCTGGTCTTGCGAAGCGTCCGCGCGGCCCGGCGTGAAGGGAACCTTCACCTCGTGGCCAGCCTTCTTCGCCGCCTGCTCAATTGCAGCCGCACCGCCAAGCACGATCAAATCTGCCAGCGAAACCGACTTGCCGCCCGTTTGCGCGCTGTTAAACGCCTTCTGCACGCCTTCAAGGGCTGCTAACACCTTCGCCAATTGCGCAGGCTGGTTAACGTCCCAATCCTTCTGAGGTGCTAAACGAACGCGCGCGCCATTGGCACCGCCCCGCTTGTCCGAACCACGGAAGGTAGAGGCCGAAGCCCACGCCGTCGCGACCAATTCAGAAACCGTGAGACCGGAGGCCAAAATCTTGGCCTTCAGCGACGCGATATCCTGATCATCGATCAGCTTGTGGGTGACCGCTGGAATAGGATCCTGCCAAAGCTGCGCTTCTGGAACCTCAGGCCCCAGCAAGCGAGCCACCGGCCCCATATCGCGATGCGTGAGCTTATACCAAGCGCGTGCGAACACATCGGCGAACTCGGCTGGGTTTTCAAAAAACCGACGCGAAATCTTCTCGTAAGCCGGGTCCATGCGCAGCGCCAGATCGGAGGTCAGCATCATCGGCGCATGGCGCTTGGATGGATCATGCGCATCAGGCACGGTGCCTGCTGCCGCGCCATTCTTCGGCGTCCACTGCCACGCCCCTGCCGGGCTCTTTGTCAGCTCCCAATCATAATTGAAGAGGTTTTCGAAGTAGTTATTGTCCCAAACCGCTGGGTTCATCGTCCAAGCACCCTCAAGGCCGCTGGAGATGGTGTGGGCGCCCTTGCCGGTCCCGAACGTGTTCTTCCAGCCAAGGCCCTGCTCTTCAAGGCCTGCGCCTTCTGGCTCCGGTCCGACATGTTTCGACGGATCAGCCGCGCCATGCACCTTGCCGAAGGTGTGACCACCTGCGATCAGTGCAACCGTTTCCTCATCGTTCATCGCCATGCGCGCAAAAGTTTCGCGGATGTCGATGGCGGACGCCAACGGATCAGGCTTGCCGTTCGGGCCTTCTGGGTTGACGTAGATCAGACCCATCTGGACAGCGGCGAGCGGGTTTTCGAGTTCGCGATCACCCGTATAACGCTTGTCGTCAAGCCAGGTGTTTTCCGTGCCCCAGTAAATATCTTCTTCCGGCTCCCAGACATCGGCGCGGCCACCGGCGAAGCCGAAGGTCTTGAAGCCCATCGATTCAAGCGCGCAATTACCCGCCAAAATCATCAAATCGGCCCAGGAAATCGCGTTGCCGTATTTCTGCTTCAGCGGCCAAAGCAAGCGGCGTGCTTTGTCGAGATTGACGTTATCCGGCCAGCTGTTCAGCGGTGCAAAGCGCTGGGTGCCAGATGAGGCGCCGCCACGGCCATCGCCCGTGCGGTAGGTGCCGGCGCTGTGCCATGCCATGCGGATGAAGAGCGGACCATAATGGCCGTAATCGGCTGGCCACCAATCCTGCGAATCGGTCATCAACGCGACCATATCTTTTTTCAAAGCGGCCAGATCAAGCGTCTTGAAGGCCTCGGCATAGTTGAAGGCCTTGCCCATCGGATTGGAAAGATCGGAGTTTTGATGCAGAATTTTGAGATTTAACTGGTTTGGCCACCAATCGCGGTTCGATTTCGCGCCAAGCGTCGCATTGTTAGGCGCGCTGTGCATAACCGGGCATTTGCCGGCGGCTTTGGTATCATTTCCGCTCATCATTCTCTCCAATCGTGGCTTCATTGCCACCCCACTAGCATAGTTACGTCACATTTTTAAGTTGGATTTGATCGGATTGGTGAAAAGCCGCCCCTCGTTCCCCCTCATTGATCGATTATGCTTTTAAAATCATGACACCAATGCCAGAATCACCCATCAAGGAAGCCGTTTTCCGTTCGTTTTCGTAGTGTTTTTAGGGACGAGACCATGACCAAATCCACTTATTACGCGCCCCATGGCGGCTTGCCGGGGCAGAACGTGCTGCTCACCGACCGCGCCGTGTTTACCGATGCCTACGCCTTCATGCCCAAAGGCGTCATGCGCGATATTGTGACGAGCTATCTACCGTTTTGGGAGAAAACGCGCGCTTGGGTGATTGCCCGTCCGCTCTCGGGCTTTGCCGAGACCTTTTCGCAATACATTATGGAAGTAGCCCCCGGTGGCGGCAGCCAGAAGCCGGAGCCGGATGCGCAGGCCGAAGGCGTTTTGTTCGTCGTTGAAGGCACGTTTACGCTGGTCTTGGCGGGTAAAACCTACGCCATGAAGCCCGGCAGCTATGCCTTTATCCCGCCTGCGGCCTCATGGAGCGTCAAAAACGACAGCAGCGAGCCCGCCCGCTTCCATTGGATCCGCAAATCCTACGAAGCCGTTGACGGGCTGGATTATCCGGAAGCCTTTGTCACCAGCGATCACGATGTAGCCCCCATCGCCATGCCCGACACCAATGGCGTTTGGGCCACCACCCGCTTTGTCGATCCGCTCGATTTGCGTCACGACATGCATGTCACCATCGTTACCTTTGAGCCGGGCGGGGTTATTCCCTTTGCCGAAACCCATGTCATGGAGCACGGGCTTTATGTACTCGAAGGCAAGGCGGTCTATCGGCTTAATCAGGATTGGGTCGAGGTTGAGGCGGGCGATTTCATGTGGCTTCGCGCCTTCTGCCCGCAAGCCTGCTATGCGGGCGGGCCGGGTCGTTTCCGGTATCTGCTCTATAAGGACGTCAACCGCCACATGAAGCTAGGCCCCAAATGAGCCGCACCTTAAAAGTCGAGCCGCTGACGAAAGAGGCATTTGCACCCTTTGGCGACGTGGTGGAAGCCGATGGCGCAACCCAGTTCCAGATCAATCAGGGCTTTGGGTTACGCTTTAACGATCTCGCCAATGTCGACATCACGACGGAAGGCGGCACGACGAATATCAGCTTCATCGTTGGATCCGCACGGCCACAGCCGATTGCCTTGCAGGTGATGGAGCGGCACCCGCTCGGCAGCCAGATTTTCTATCCCCTGCAGGATCAGCCTTGGCTGGTGGTGGTGTGTGGCGATCCGGAAGACGCGTCGAGCTTTCGCGCCTTCCAAGCAACCGGTCGGCAGGGCGTCAATTATGCACGCAATGTCTGGCACCATCCTTTGCTGGTTAACGCCAATGAAAGCCGCTTCTTCGTGGTCGACCGCAAAGGTCCGGGCAATAATTTGGAAGAGTATTGGCTCACCGGTGACGCGCTGGTATTATCTTAACACCCGCGCCACTGGCTTTGGAGTTTCAGGCCTCATGCTGACGATTGTGTATGATGGCGAATGTCCCTTCTGCAGCGACTATATCAGCCGCCTAAAGCTGCAAACCCATTGCGGGCCGGTAACACTCATCAATGCGCGCGAGCAAAACCCAAGCGTTGCCGCCTATTGGCAAGCGGGCTTCGATCTCGATCAAGGCATGGTCGCGGTGATTGATGGGCAGGCTTATTACGGCTCGCACGCGGTAACCCTTCTTGCCCGCTTGAGCGATCCATCCGATCTCTTCAACCGGCTCAACGCGTGGCTGTTAGCGCGCCCTAAAATATCAGCGTTTTTATATCCCCTGTTCAAACGCGCAAGGCGTGTGGCGTTGGCTGTTAAAGGCATAGGCCCCCTCACCCCTTAGCCGAGCTGCACCGCCAAAAAGATCAAAGCCGGATAGGTTGCAAGCCACGCGAAGAAAAATCGGTTTAAGCCGAAATACCAAAACACCAGAAAATGAAATACCAGTCCCGTCAGGCAATAGGCCACCATCGCGAATGGATCGATAAAGGCCAGTGGCACGGCAATTTCCCATAAAATAAACGCCCATGAACATAGGATGGCAACCGGGCGTTTCCAGAACAGGCTATCGGCATTAAGCGGGCCATAAATACCGCTATCGAGAAACAATCCCAACGCCTCGCCCGAGCGCCACTCAGGGTTCAACAGTTTCACGCTGCCCGAAATAAAATAGGACGAGGCGGAATGAATGGCGATGTAGATCAGCCCCGCCCGCCAAGCGATATCGGGATAACCCGCAGCCGTTCCAAGCGCGCCAATCAAGAGGCCGGTGATCACCACCAGCGTCATAAAATCGCTGCCACCATTAAACGCCCCGCGCCAGCGGATGAGCAGTTGCACGGTGCTTAAAAACAAAAACACCATCAATGCGGCAGACGCGCCAAACACCATCAGATAAAGCGCCGCCAACAACCGCAGCACAAGATGCAACGCATAGACATGGTCGCGCGATAAAAACGCAAAAAGCGTCTGCATTCCGTGCGAGCTATGCGCCAGATCATCGCGCTGCACCGCATAGGCCCATACGCCCTTTTCACCCAGCGCATCGCGCAGAAATAAAAATTCAACCGTCTGTAAGCAGAGACTCAACCCGCCTAAAATCTCAACGCCCCTGACGGCGAACCAAACACTATCTTGCATGGAGCAGCCTCAACATCGGCGAGAGCAAAACGCTATCGCGATCCACGTCAACTGGCGTGCCCAAACGTTGCATGCACAAACAAAACTGAAAGCCGGTATCGGGCGGTAAACGCGTCTCAAGTTTCAACCGCACCAAGCGTTCCACCATGCGATAGGTCACAAAATCCTGCACCTTCGCGTCGGACGCACTATCGGCAATATCGCTCGATAAATGCTCAACAAGATTTTGCTCGCTGAGCGCTAGATTGACTTGAGGGTTAAATACCAGATGCGATAACCGCCTCTCATAACGCGGCAGCAGCAACGCCCATTCCGACCATTCGCGATCAGCGGTGGAAGAACTCTCACGCCGCCAATACAGCCGCGGCACCCATCCAAGCGCGTGAAAAAATTTCCAATTCGGAAAAAAACTCCGCAGCAAAAAAAGCCATTGGTGCTGGAAGAAGCGCCCTCCCACCAAGAGCGCTGCCATCAGAAAACCAAAATAGACGATAAAGGGCACACTATTCAGCAGCACTAGACGCTTTCACTTCAAACCCACTGCGCCATTCAAACACCACCGCGCGTGCGTTCACAAGCTCAGGGTGTCTTAGAGTGCCGATAAAAACGCAACCGCCCGCTTGATGCCGTCACCCGAAATGGAGTGGCCGAGGTGAGGGAAAATCTGATGCGCGACATCAAAGCCCGCAGCCCCTAGCATCTCGTTCGCCCGCAACGTCTCCTGCACGGGCACAACGGGGTCGGCATCGCCATGCAACAGCAACAGCTTGGTTGAAGAGACGGTAAAAGGCGGGCTGGTGGCAAGGCGTCCCGAAAACGCAATGGCAGCAGCCACCGGCCAACGACCGGACGCGACCGCATCCAGCGTCATCATCGAACCTTGCGAGAAGCCGATCAACACTACGCGATCCAGCCGATCCGTGTAGCCCTTCTCGGCCAATATGCCCTCGATCAGCGCATCAAACCCCGGGCGCACGGCCTCGATCCGCGCGGGGCGATTTTCTGTTGTGACACCGGCAATGCTGAACCATGCCCGCCCTTGACCAAAACCAGCAGGTGATGGCGCATCGGGCGCGACAAATTCAATATTCGGCAAGCTTGGGCTCAAAACCTGCGCCAACCCCATCATATCGGCACCATTGCTGCCAACGCCATGCAGCATAATCGCCAATATCTTGTTTTCTACGTCCGCCATTGATCCCATCCATCCATTCGGCTTCAACTCTTAAGGCTAGCTAAGGCCGCTAGCGGTTGAATACCATTGCACCGGCGCAACCCGCATTTGGCATTTTCAGCACCTTGATGCGCGCCCTAAGTCGACTTTTCCATGGTAAGGAAACTCCATCACTCGCCTCACAGGATTGCACCATGTCTGCGCTCAACACCGCTTTTGCCGACCTCAAAACCACCCCGCGCATGCCGACTTTGTTTGTTGGCCACGGCAACCCGATGAACGCGATCGAGGACAATGCCTATAGCCGGTCGTGGAACAAACTCGGCCAGAGCCTGCCAACCCCCAGCGCCATTCTCTGCGTCTCGGCCCATTGGATGACGCGCGGTACGACACTGGTCAACGTCAAAGCAAAGCCTGAGACCATCCATGATTTCGGCGGCTTTCCGCAAAAACTATTCGAGCAGCAATACCCTGCCCCCGGCGCGCCCGATTTCGCTCTCGCTACACTCGATCTCTTGCGCGATAGACATGCCGAGTCGAGCGAGGAATGGGGGCTGGATCACGGCGCTTGGTCGGTGCTGATCAAGATGTTCCCGAAGGCGGATATCGCCGTCTATCAACTCTCGCTTGATCTGACCAAATCGCCGCAGGAGCATTTCGAAATCGCCAAGGATTTGAAAGCCCTGCGCGAAAAGGGCGTTCTAATCATTGGCAGCGGCAATGTCGTGCATAATCTCATGGCATTAGCCCCCGGTGCCAAGCCCTATGATTGGGCGGAAGGCTTTGACAGCTTTGTGGCAGAAGCCGTCGAGCGGCGTGATTTCACCGCGATTGCCAATGCCAATGGGTTAGGCCAATTGACCCGCGCCGCCCATCCGACGCCCGAGCACTTTTTGCCCTTGCTCTACACACTCGGTGTCGCAGACAAGGACGAGAAAATCACCTCGTTTAACGCCACCTTCGATATGGCGTCCATTTCGATGCGGTCTTTTCTCTTCTCGTAATAAGGCGTTTCATAAATCTTTGCCTTAAACGGGTTAAACACCCTTACGCGCGTGCTTAAAAATGGCATAAGGGCGCGCGCGCTCTTGTAAAGGTTTTAATCATCGCATGATCCGCTTAGAAAATGTCAGCAAGCAAAATGGCCACCAGATTCTGTTCATCGAGGCGTCCGCCTCGCTTTTGAAGGGTGAAAAGATTGGTCTGGTTGGGCCGAACGGATCCGGCAAAACTACCCTTTTCCGCATGATCACCGGCCAAGAGCTGCCTGATGAAGGACTGGTCGCGGTCGATCGCGGCGTCACCATCGGCTATTTCAGCCAGGATGTCGGCGAAATGTCAGGCCGCTCGGCGGTTGCCGAAGTGATAGAGGGCGCAGGCCCCGTCAGCGCCGTTGCCGCCGAACTCAAAGAACTTGAAACCGCGATGGCCGATCCGGATCAGGCCGATAAAATGGACGAGATCATCGAGCGCTACGGCGAAGTGCAGGCGCGATTTGAGGAACTCGACGGCTATGAGCAGGAAGGCCGCGCGCGCGAAGTGCTGGCGGGCTTAAGCTTCAGTCAGGAAATGATGGACGGCGATGTCGGCAAACTCTCCGGCGGCTGGAAAATGCGCGTGGCGCTTGGCCGTATTCTGCTCATGCGCCCCGATGCGATGCTGCTCGACGAGCCATCGAACCATCTCGATCTCGAAAGCCTGATCTGGCTTGAAGACTTCCTCAAAAACTATGAAGGCGGCTTGCTGATGACCTCGCATGACCGCAAGTTCATGAACCGCATCGTGACCAAAATCGTCGAAATCGATGGCGGTGGGCTGACCACCTATTCCGGCAATTACGAGTTCTACGAGCAACAGCGGGCAATGTCTGAAAAGCAGCAGCAAGCGCAGTTCGAACGCCAGCAGGCGATGCTCGCCAAAGAGATCAAATTCATCGAGCGCTTTAAAGCCCGCGCCTCGCACGCTGCCCAAGTGCAAAGTCGCGTGAAAAAGTTAGAGAAGATCGACCGCGTCGAACCGCCCAAGCGCCGCCAGACGGTCGAGTTTGATTTTCCACCTGCACCCCGCTCGGGCAACGATATTGTGAACCTCAAAGGCGTCCATAAAAGCTATGGTAGCCGCAGCATCTATGAGGGCTTAGATTTTCAAATCGGCCGCCGCGAACGCTGGTGCGTGATGGGCGTCAATGGCGCGGGAAAATCAACGCTGTTAAAACTCATCACCGGCACCACCGAGCCCGATCAAGGCAGCGTGGCCGTTGGCTCCAGCGTGAAGATGGCCTATTTCGCCCAGCACGCCATGGAAGTGCTCGATGGCGAGCGCACGGTGTTTCAATCGCTCGAAGACAATTTCCCGCAAGCCAGCCAAGGCTCGCTCCGCTCGCTTGCCGGTTGCTTCGGCTTCTCGGGCGATGATGTCGAAAAGCGTTGCCGCGTGCTATCGGGTGGCGAGAAGGCGCGGCTTGTGATGGCGATTATGCTGTTCGATCCGCCGAATTTTCTGGTGCTCGACGAGCCAACCAACCATCTCGACATGGCCACCAAGGAAATGCTGATTGCAGCACTCTCGCAATATGAAGGCACGATGTTATTCGTGTCGCATGACAGGCATTTTTTAGCGGCACTCTCTAACCGCGTGCTGGAGCTAACGCCCGACGGCATCCACCAATATGGCGGCGGATATACGGAATATGTCGAGAGAACGGGGCAAGAAGCACCGGGCTTACGGAGTTAACCCGCGCAATCATCAGCCGTCATTGCGAGCGAACGCGAAGCAAGCCAGCTGATGGTGCAGGAAAAAGCGTAACCTTACCGTCGTAAATGATGACAATCGTTTAGCTGGGTTGCTTCGCTGTCGATCGCAATGACGGATAATAGTGGAGGGACCGTGCGCCTCCCGGCGCGCAACCTATGCGAGGCAGGAGCCTCGCGGTCCGAATAATCCCTTAATGCCCGCCACCCAGATAAGCCGATTGCACCGCCGGATCATTCTTCAACGCGTGCGCCTCGCCGGATGTGCGGATATGGCCATTTTCCATCACATAACCAAAATCGGATACTTCCAACGCTGCGGCGGCGAATTGCTCCACCAGCAGCATCGTCATATTCACTTTTTTCAACCGCTCGACGATGACGAAAATCTCCTCGACCAGTCGCGGCGATAGGCCCATGGATGGCTCATCCAGCAACAAAACTTCAGGATTGAGCATCAAAGCGCGCGCCATGGCCAGCATTTGTTGCTCGCCGCCCGAAAGCGTTCCGGCCAATTGCGTGCGGCGTTCTTTTAGGCGTGGGAACAGCTCGAACATGCGGTTGATATCGCCATCGACATCGCCCTTATGACGCGACCCTGTTAGGCGCGGAAAAGCGCCAAGCAACAGGTTATCCATTACCGGCAGTGTCGAGAACACGCGCCGCCCTTCGGGCGAATGCGCCAAGCCCATCCGCGTGATTTCATGCGAGGTAAGCCCTGCGATGTCTTTACCGCCAAGCGTGATTGAGCCGCTCTCGGGCTTCAACATGCCCGATAATGCGCGCAGTGTGGTGGTTTTGCCCGCGCCATTGGAGCCGATCAGCGCCACCACTTTGCCCTCGGGCACCGTAATGGAAATGCCATGCAGCACTTTGACCTTGCCATAGCCTGCAACGAGTTTGTCGATTTTCAGCATCGTGTGCTCCCGTCAGACGGCATGGGCGGCAGCGCCGCCGCCAAGATAGGCTTCGATCACGCGCGGGTTGCGCTGCACGTCAGCAGGCAGTCCCTCGGCAATCTTTTGTCCGAAATCGAGAACCGTGACGGTGTCGCACAGGCTCATCACGACATCCATGTGATGCTCGATCAACACAATCGTCAGCCCCGCCTCGCGGATTTTGCGGATGATGGCGATGAGCTCGACAATATCGGGCGCTGTCAAACCGGCGGCCGGTTCATCAAGCAATAAAAGGCGCGGATCAAGCGCCAGCGCGCGGCTGATTTCGAGCAGGCGCTGCTTGCCATAAGGCAGGTTGCGCGCTTCTTCGCTCGCTAAGCCATCAAGCCCCGTAAAGCGCAAAATATTCATCGCGCGGGCCCGTGCCCTTGCGTCCTCATGGCGCGCCAAAGGCGTTTTTAACGCCACGCTGAAAAAGCCTGAGCGATAGGTATGGTGCAGACCCACCATGACATTTTCAAGCACGCTCAATTCGCCAAACAGCTGCACATTCTGGAAAGTGCGCGCGATGCCCTTCAACGCGATCTCCGGCGATTTCAAACCCGCCATCGCCACGCCACCAAAGCGGATCGCGCCGCTGGTTGGCACATAGATGCCGGTCAGCACATTCATCATCGTGCTTTTGCCCGAACCGTTCGGCCCAATCAGCCCGTGAATGGTGCCGGGCTTAATGGCAAGCGACACCCCATCGAGCGCCTTCAAGCCACCAAATTGCATCAGGACGCTATCGACCGCCAGCAAGGTCTCGTCATTCGCCGACACACCAGCTTGAGTGGTGATCGCCTGCGCCTCAGGGGAAGCGGCTACATCGCCATCGATCTCGATCGCCTTGCCGCGCCGCGACCAGAGTTGCGACAAGAAGCCGACAATGCCTTCCGGCAGATAATAGACAACGAACAAGATCATCACGCCAAACACGGCGAGCTTATAATCGGTGATCTTTTGCAAGAGCAGCGAGAACACGAAGAACGCTACGCAGAGCAACACCGGCACCGCGATGCGGGACAGATTTTCACGGTGGCGTACCCCCGTCACACCGGCTGATAATAAGGCCACAACGGCAATGCCGCCCGCAATGATACGGAAGAGCCCGATATCCGCCAAAAGGTTCGGCAGAAACACGATAATCGCCGCACCCAAAATAGGCCCCAGCCGCGATTTACGCCCGCCGAGCGTAACGCCGAGCAGGAACTGTACCGAGAGTTCAAAGGTAAAATTATTTGGTGCGACATATTGCTCAGAATAGGCGAACAACACACCCGCTAAACCCGCTAGTGCTGCTGAGAGAACGAACGCGATGACCTTATGTTTATAAACACTCACGCCCATGCAATCCGACGCAATCGGGCTATCGCGCAAGGCTTCAAACGCGCGGCCATAATGGGAGGCAAGCACGCGGTTGATGACCAAAATCGTCAACAGCAACGCTGCCGCCGTCACGTAGAAAAATTCCATCTCTTTCATGCGCTTGAACGACATGTCGAGAATGGGTAGCACGGAGGAATAAGGCCGCAAATCTAAAAACAATGGCGTGTTGAATTTAACGCCTAAGGGACCATTGGTGAGGTCCGTCATTTCATTGATCAGAATCTGAATGATCGTGCCAAAGGCCAGCGTCACCATCGCGAGATAAGGGCCTGTCACGCGAAGCGCTGGCAGAGCAAGCAGCGCACCAAACACAGCCGTCACAACAATGGCAATCGGAATGGAAGGCCAAAAGCCAAGGCCGAAATGCATCGACAATACGGCTGCCGTATAGGCGCCGATACCGAGCAAGGCCGCATGCCCGATCGATACTTCGCCCGTATAGCCAAACACCACATCAAGCCCGAGCGTCACAATCGCAAAGATCGCAATCGTGACAATCAGATGCAGATAATACGGGCTGGTCATTACAAAGGGTAGCGCCGCAATCGCCGCAATGGCGAGGATCCAGAATGCTCTCGTCATCAGCGTCAAACCTTTTTGATAGCGGCTTTGCCGAAGAGTCCCGATGGCTTCAGCGACAAGACAATCAACAGCAACACAAGGCCGGGCACGTCTTTATAGCCCGTCGAAATGTAATAGCCCGTCAGCGTCTCGGTAATGCCGAGGATAAGGCCTCCGATCACAACGCCCATGCCGCTGGAAAGCCCGCCGATAATGGCCACCGCAAAGGCTTTGAGCCCGAGCACCGCGCCCATGGTCGCGCCGGTCAGCGTCACAGGGGCCACCAGCACGCCCGCAAACGCAGCACTCATCGAGGAGAGCGCATAAGAAAAGGTGATGATGCGGTTGGTGTTGATGCCCATCAAACCCGCCGCGTCGCGGTCATTCGAAGTGGCCACCACCGCCTTGCCGTAGATCGAGCGACGGTTGAAAAACTCGACGCCGAGCATCAGCGCAATCGCCCCCACAACCACGACGATTTCCATCGGCTGAATGCGAATACCACCAAAAGATAAGGATGCTTCAGGCAGTGGCGACGGGAATTTCAGCGCATCGCGGCCCCAGATGTTTTCCGCGAGGTTTTTAAAGATAATGCCCAGCGCGATGGTGGCCATAATCCAGCCCGCTTCCGATTTGGCGCGCATGGCGGGGCGAACACCCAGCCATTCCACCACACTGCCCTGCAGTGCGCCAAAGGCCAGCACCACGGGGAGCATGATCACATAGGCCCAAAACGTACCGATCTGTTGACCGATGAGAAAATTGATCGTGGTCAGGCCCACAAGTGCGCCAAGCATCAGCGCTTCGCCTTGGCCGAAATTCAAGGTTTTGGAGGTAGCAAAGGTCAGTTGGTACCCGAACCCAATCACGCCGTAGATCATGCCCACGGAAATGCCGCTGACAATCAATTGCATCAAAATCTGCATCGCTCACCCCCCGGTAAAAGCCCGCCCGCTTTGCGCGGGCGGGTTATCGCTATGCTCAGCTGGAGACGAAGCTTAAGCCTTCGGCTTGATGCGCAAGGCGCTATCGCCTTCGAGGTCTTCCGGATGGGCCGGACCAACGCGACCACCTTTGACAAGACCAAAAACGGGGATGTTGTCCGAAATCGCCTCATGATCCGCTGCCGTGAACGGATGGTCATAGGTGGTCACCACGCCTACAACCTTCGTTCCAAGGTTTTCGAGTGCTTCGCGAATGGCGCGGCCCTCGGTGCTCTTGGCCTGATTGATGGCGGCTGCCAGCAGATAGATCGAATCATAGCCTTGCGCTGCCGAAACAGGCGAAGGAATACGGTCAATGTTGTAAGCTTTCTGATAGGCTTCGATAAACGCCTTACGCTTTGGCGTGGTTGGCTGCTGAATGAAAGTCTGCGGCATCATCGCGCCGTCGCCATTCGGGCCTGCCGTATCGATGAAGCTGGCCATCGACAGCGTCCATGAGCCGATCATCGGCACTTTCCAGCCGAGTTTGGCCATGCCATTCGCAATCTGCGCCAATTCCGGACCAATCGCATAGGTCAAGATCACATCGGCGCCTGCTTCTTTCGCGCGCAGCAATTGCGCGGTCATGTCGGTATCGCCGATGTTGAACTTCTCGGTCGCAACCGGTGTTATATTCATTTTAGCGAGCGCATTGGTCAAATCGGTCTTACCGAGCTGGCCGTAATTGGTCGAATCCGCCAAAATCGCAGGCTTTTTGAAGCCCTGACGGTTCACCGCCTCATTGGCGATCATCGCCGACTGGATCGTATCGTTCGCTGAATTGCGGAAAATATAGTTGGCCTTGAAATCAGGGCCAGCAAACTGCTTCGTGATCACCGAGCCGGTGGCCACATTATTGAAAACGGGAATTTCAGCCTCTTGGTAGAAGCGCTGGGCGGCGAGCGCCACGCCGGTATTGATATAACCAACGGTGGCGACCACATTTTCCTTGTTGATCAATTCCTGCGCAATCTGCACGCCAAGTTCGTTTTTCGCTTCATCATCGCGCTCGACGACTTCCAGCGGACGACCCATAACGCCGCCAGCGGCATTAATTTCGCTTACCGCGAGCTTGACGCCATCGCGCATGCTGACGCCCATCGAGGATGAGCCGCCGGTGAACGGGCCAGAAAGGCCAATCTTAATTGAGTCCGCAGCCAAGACCGGCGCGGTAAAAATGCTGGCTGCAACAAGCCATGCCAATTTAAGCTTCATGTGGCTTACTCCCCTATTTTTTGTTATCTTGGTCGGCAACAATACGATGGAACTTCTTTATACGAAAGGCCCATCCGATCAGATTGGTCTAAGACCAATGGAGGGGGCTTTGCACAAAGCGATGAAATGGCCTCTATCCACCCTTCGCCGCGCCTTTTTAATGGCTGGCCTTGCGCTGGGCCTTACAGTCCTTTGCTTGGGAGGCTGGGCCTTGGGCCTTAGGCTTAGCGGCAATGTTCACGCGGTGGAAGAAAACAAACTCTTTCGATCAGCTCAGCTGTCCTCCGATCATTTGAAGGGCCTGATCCGCGATAAGGGGATCAAAACGATGATCAATCTTCGCGGCGCAAACCCTCAAGCGCCTTGGTATCGCGACGAGCTTGAGGCTGCCACCAACCTAGGCGTGCACTATGTCAGCCTTCCTCTCTCGGCCAATGAAGAGCCAGACGATACGACGCTGAAAACTTTGATTGATACCATGCGTCAGGCAGTTAACCCCACGCTCATCCATTGCGAGGGTGGCGCTGATCGCTCAGGGCTTGCTTCCGCGCTCTATCGGCTTGTGGTCACGGGCGATACGCCCGAGCAAGCCGCCCGCCAGCTTTCGTTCCGCTACGGGCATTTTCCATGGCTCACCAGCCGCACCGGCGCCATGGATAGGGCTTTCTGGCGCGTCGTTAACGCGCCAGATCGTTTCAATCTGACCGAATGATTATTCGGCGCGCGCCTTGCGGGCAAAGAAAGCCTGCGCAACGGGCACGGACGCAACGGCCAGAGCAATTTTCAACGCTTCAGGCAGCAAGAACGGCAACACGCCAACGGCCAGTGCCTTTTCCGCGCCAAACAACACCGAGAGCCACGCAAAGCCTAAACCGATAATGACGCTGTCGGCGACGATAAACACCGCCAAAGCGCCGAGGATAGTAGGGGCATAACCGCGCTCAAACGCATAACCCGCCAAAAGAGCAGAGACGAGGAAGCCTGCGATATAGCCGCCCGTTGGGCCAGCCATGAAGGCCAGGCCAGCGCCGGTGGAGAAAACAGGAAGGCCGGAAGCACCCTCAACCAGATAGGCCAGCACGGTGGCACCCGCGAGACGCGAGCCGCCATGCGCGCCCATCAGCAACACAACCAGCGTCTGCATCGTCATCGGCACGGGCCAGATGACCTGCACCTTGGCGGAAACCGCGAGCAAGGCGGAGCCGAGAAGGGCCAGAACGGCACCCCGAACGAGGTTTGAAAGCGAGCTCCGGTCGGTTGAAGCGGCAAAGACTGTCTGCATGGTCGTTCTCCAATCACATCGGGCGGCCGGTTCTGGCCACCGAGATAAAGGCTATCGTGTACCGGACGTGCCTTCAAGGCGCGGTTCTGTCAAGCATGCGAAGGTATCATGTGCCGCAAAAGGTCTGGAATACCCGCTCAGAAGGCCCCGCAGGCTCTGCATAGGCTTCCAATCCCGCCACCTCGACAAAGGGCGAAGCAAGAATCGCATGCAGGCGGTTGAAGGGGGCCAGATCCCCCTCCTCGACAGCAGCCGCAAGGGCCGCCTCCACATGATGGTTGCGCGGAATATAGATCGGGTTCACGCGACGCATGGCGTTGGCACGGTCCTCGGGCGAGGTTTTCTCCCGTGCGCAACGGGCTTGGTAGCGGATGAGCCACTCGGCCAGCAACTCATCCTGTTTCACCAAGGCGAGAAAAGCTTCCGCATGAGTTTCGGACAAGCGCCGAAATGCGAGTGTAAAATCGGTTCCGGTCCGTTCTAGACTATCCAGCAAATCGCCGATTAACGCCCGATCGCCCTCGTCCTCCTCGACCCAGCCCAATTTAGCCCGCATCCCGGCAAGCCAAGCCTCGTGGTAGATCGGGGCGAAATCCGAAATCGCGGCCGAGGCCAGCTCAACGGCCTTTGCCTCGTCCCGATCAATCAAAGGCACCAGTGCTTCGGCTAGCCGCGCGAGGTTCCACTGTGCAATACCCGGCTGCCGCCCATAGGCGTAACGGCCAAATTGGTCGATAGAGCTGAAAACGGTCCGCGGATCATAGGCATCCATGAAGGCGCATGGGCCGAAATCGATCGTTTCGCCGGATAGTGTCATATTGTCGGTATTCATCACGCCGTGGACAAACCCCACCATCATCCAACGCGCAATCAGCTTGGCTTGGCGCTCGATAACACCTTGCAACAGAGCGAGCGATGGGCTCGCGGCGTCGCGGGCTTCGGGGTAATGGCGATCGATGACGTAATCCGCGAGCGCTTTAATCGCTGCTAAATCCTCGCGGGCGGCGAAATATTCAAAACTGCCAACCCGAACATGGCTAGCCGCCACCCGCGTCATCACCGCGCCTGGGCGATAGCCTTCGCGCAACACCTGATCGCCCGTCAAAACAGCCGCTAACGCCCGCGTGGTGGGAATGCCCAATGCATGCATAGCTTCGCTGATGAGATATTCCCGCAACACAGGCCCAAGCGCCGCGCGTCCATCCCCTCGCCGCGAATAAGGCGTCGGGCCGGAGCCTTTTAACTGGAGATCACGCAACCGCCCTTTAAGGTCCCGCACTTCGCCCAATAAAATCGCGCGACCATCGCCCAATTGTGGCACGAAATTACCAAACTGATGCCCCGCATAGACGGAAGCCAATGGCTCGGCCCCTTCCGGCATCACATTGCCGGAAAACACATGGGCCAACGCATCGGGTGGAACATTCCCTGTTGAAAGGCCTAGTTCCTCGGCTAAAACAGCGTTCAACAGCAAAAGTCTCGGGCTGCTCACGGGCTCGGGCACCAAACGGGAAAAAAAGCGGTCGGGTAGGCGCGCAAAGCCATTTTCGAACGTTCCAATCGATAGTTTGGCCTGTGTCATCGTGCGTACCTCTGCCTCAATCGCGGGCTAAACCCCTTCCATGAACGGATCGGCTTTAGGGATCAAGGATATGTGTTTCCAAGATGCAACGATTGGCTGTGGCGTGACTTTAGTCCTCATTCAGTGATAACGAAACATCTGTCTTTTTTAGATCGGACGTCAGCATGTCAAACGAAACGGACTCTGTTTTCGAAGCCCTTGCCGCCCATTTCGAGGTGCATCGCAGCCGCCCTATCAGCCAACTTTTCGAAACTGACCCGAAGCGTTTTGATCATTATTCAACCTCAGCCGGTCCGTTTTTACTGGATTGGTCGAAAACGAGCGTCGATGACAAAGCCCGTGCCCTTCTGATCGAGCTTGCGACAGTTGCGGGCGTCGAAGCCAAGCGCGCCGCAATGATGGCCGGCGAGCGGATCAATACGACCGAAAATCGCGCCGTCTTGCACACCGCGCTACGCCGCTTTGACAAGACGCCGGTGATCATCGACGGGCAAGATATGCAACCTGCAGTCGCTGCCGAGCGGCAAAAAATGTTCCATCTCGCCGACGCGATCCGCAGTGGCACAGTAAAAGGGTCAACCGGAGCATCGTTCACCGATGTGGTAAATATCGGTATTGGCGGCTCGGATCTTGGTCCCGTTATGACCTGTCTCGCACTTTCGCCTTATCATGACGGCCCAAGGGTTCATTTTGTTTCCAATATCGATGGTGCCCATCTGGCCGATACGCTGAAAGGGCTTAACCCAGCGACGACCCTCTTTATCGTTGCCTCCAAAACCTTCACAACCATCGAAACCATGACGAATGCGCATTCGGCACGGCGCTGGATTGCGCAAGCCTTGGGTGAACAAGCCGTTGGTGATCATTTTGTCGCAGTATCGACCGCGCTCGACAAAGCAGCGGCTTTTCCGATCCGTCCGGACCGGATTGTCGGCTTTTGGGATTGGGTCGGTGGTCGCTATTCGATTTGGTCGTCGATCGGCCTGCCGCTGGCCATCGCCATCGGATCGCACGGCTTCGAAGACTTCCTGAAAGGCGCCGAGGCGATGGATCGCCATTTTACCACCGCTCCTTTGGCCGATAATCTGCCCGTCATTCTGGCGCTGATCGGCATCTGGCACCGCAATATTATGCAGTATCCGAGCCGCGCCCTGATTCCTTATGATCAACGGCTCGCCCGCTTTCCCGCCTATGTTCAGCAACTGGATATGGAATCAAATGGCAAACGCATAACGAAAGACGGTCATGCCCTGCAACGCGGCTCGGGACCGGTGGTCTGGGGCGAGCCCGGCACAAACTCGCAGCATGCCTTTTTCCAGCTTCTGCACCAGGGAACGGACATTATTCCGGTCGAATTCCTGATTGCTGCCAAGTCCCATGAGCCGGATATGGCGAACCATCATGAACTGTTAATCGCCAATTGTCTGGCCCAATCCGATGCCTTGCTAACGGGTCGGTCGGAGGCTGAGGCCGAACGCCAGCTTCTGGCCATGGGGCGCACACCGGCTCACGCCCGTGCTCTGGCCCCGCACCGCGTCTTTCCCGGCAACCGCCCATCACTCACTCTTGTTTACCCGCGTCTGACGCCAGACGTGTTGGGCAGCTTAATTGCTCTGTATGAGCACCGCGTGTTCGTGGAAGCTGCCATTTGGGACATCAACGCGTTTGACCAATGGGGCGTGGAATTGGGCAAAGAACTTGCCACCCAATTGCTGCCCGTCGTGCAAGGCAAGGCGTCCGATGAGGGCATCAATGGATCAACGGCAGGCTTGGCCAAATGGCTAAAAAATTCCCCAAGGTAAATTTAAGTTTACCTATCGTAATCTTTGTTTAAATATCTATAGACTAAGTATCCAGAACTGGGGAATGGAGCTTAGCCGACATGCTAGACAAAGCCTTGCAACGGGAAAACGCCGGTTTCCCACAAGAAGCCATCGCGCTTTTAGTCGATCAACTGAAGCAGGCGGAAATCAAGCAAGAGCTTTCGCCCGCCGCTGTCTATATTCAGTTAGGCCGTCTGCTCTTGAATACAGGAAATGTTCGGGAGGCGGAAGTCTATCTCCGCGATGGGCTGAAGCGCCACCCGCGCAACCTTGATCTCGGGAACATGATGGGCGTGACGCTTCGCCGGCTCGGGCGTCTGGACGAGGCGCTTCAAGTCTTGGATCATACCGCAAAACTAGATCCTAAAAATACGGTTCCCTTGATCAACAAAGGCAATCTTCTGCTTGAAATGAAGCGGGGTGCCGAGGCGGCGGCTATTTTTGGCCAGCTCGTCCGCCTGCAACCAAAATCCAACGACTTTCAACGTTTTTTGGGCAATGCCTATGTCCAGATGGGCGATTTGCCGAAGGCGAAGAGCCGCTTCGACATGGCGCTCCGCCTCAAGCCCGATGATGTCGCCAGCTGGATCGACCGCATCAAAGCCGCCACTGATTTCGAGCAGCATGATGAAGCCGTCGAGCTGATGGAAAAGGCCCTACAAAAACTGCCTGACAATCACCGTTTGATTGAAGCGCGTATCATGGTGCTGCGTCGTGCCGGACGGTTTAGCGAGGCCGAAGCCTTGCTCGAGGCCCGCATCGAGGAAGCGCCGGATGACGCATGGGCCCATTATCAATACGCCGAAACAATCAGCCGGTTTGACCGGGAAAAGGGTAATCGGCACTATCAACGCGCCGTCGAACTCAGCCCTGACAACGCGATTTACTGGATGAATTACGCCAACAGCCTCGACCGCTCCCGCTATGGAAACGAGGCCGAACATATTCAGGCAGGCTATGACGCGGTGCTCAAAGCGCTATCGATCGGGCCCTTGCCGTCGCGGTTTATCCGCATGGCCCGCAATATTCTCGTACGCATGGGCCGCTTCGATATTGTAGAGAAACTCGGTAGCTTTAAGGATTTGGGGCGCACATGGGCCAATGAAAGCCTGCACGATGCCTTGCATTACCACCTCGCCCGCGTGGAATTGCCCGAAGACCGCTACGAAATCCTAGAACAACACCGGATCTGGGGCCGGATAGAACAGGCCAAAGCCAACTTAAGCCCGGTTTCCGCTCCACCCATCCTCGAAAAGCGCTCGAAAATCCGCCTCGGGATCATGAGCTCTGATTTGCGCAACCATCCGGTCGCCTATTTTGCTATGCCGTTATTCGAATTTATCGATCACAGCCGCTTTGAGGTCTATTGTTATTCGTGGAGCCGCTACAATCCCGATCAGGTCCAGTCTTATATCGAAACCCGTGTCAATCAATTCCGATGGCACAAAGCGATTGCCGACCGCGACGCCGCGCAATTGATTGCCAATGATCGGGTAGATTTGCTCTTCGAGCTAGGCAGTTCCACCGATATGAACAAACTTGAAGTCATGGCCTATAAGCCCGCCCCCCTTCAGGCAAGCTGGCTGGGCTATCCGCACTCCGCCGGGCTTGAATCAATCGACTATATTCTTGTTGATCCGTTCCTTAACCCGCCCGATCCAGCCTTATTAATCGAAAAGCCGTTTATGATGCCGCAATCTTGGGTGGCCATGGGCAATCTGGGATTCAACGAACGCGAGGCCATCAACCCGATTCTCCCGTCGCAGCGACATGGCTTTGTGACCTTCGGAACCGCCAATAATCCTTATAAATATAGCCCGACGGTTTTGGCTACGTGGGCCAAAATAACGGCCTCTGTGCCGGGAGCCAAATTCATGTTCGTCCGCCCTGAGTCTGGTGTCGCGGCGTTCAAAGATTCGATGATCTCCGCCTTTGAGCAGCAGGGCGTCGCAGCAGACCGGCTGATCTTCACCGCCGTTCGTGGCCAGCATATGCGCTGGTATAATGAGATGGATATTTCACTTGATACATTCCCGCAGACGGGCGGCACCACCACCTGCGAATCGATGTTTATGGGCGTACCGGTGATTTCCCTTGTCGGACCTGCCTTTTTCGAGCGGCTTTCTTATTCGAATTTGTCCAATGCAGGGCTGGGCGATCTCGCTTGCTTCTCGATCGAGGATTATATCCGCAAGGCCGTGCATTTGGCTGGCGATACCGAACGACGGAAACTTTTACGCAACGGGTTGCGGATCGACATCAAAGACCGACCATTGGGCCAGCCGCATGTATTTGCGCGCGATTTCTATGATATGGTTGAAAAAACGGTCACTGCCCACCGCTAACGCATGGCCCATTTTTCGGCGCCCATCCGGTGTGTTGTCCAATTTTCGAGATAGGCCTTGGCCAACACCGGGTCTTCGAGCACCAGCAGGTTTTCGGCGTTTTTTGACTCAGCCGCTTTGGTGAAATTATACGATCCGGTCAGCAGTCGATGCTCGTCAATGATGATGACCTTATTATGGGCAATCGCGCAGCAATAATCGATATAGACCGCCAAATGCGCATCGTTTAGGTCTGATAGTACCGAATACCGCTCCGATGTTTGGCTTTTATCCACGATGACGGCCAAATCGACGCCACGTTTTGCGGCGGCGATGAGTGCATCTGAAATATCATGCGCGGTAAAACTATAAGCCTGAACGCGAATGCTCTGTCGAGCAGCGGCAATCTCATCGAGGATGATCGATGCACAATGCCCCTCCGGCGAAAAACATACTTTGGGAGCGTTGCCCGCGGCTTGCGCCTTGAGCGAAGGACTGAATGTCGACAGGCCCAACAAGGCGATCAGCACCAAGGCCGCAAGACCTGTTGCTGTCCATGTCCGTCGATCACGCGAAAGGCTTGCCATCGATGCGAAACCGCCATCCGATTCATCTCGTCGACCATGAACGCCATCATGGTTAACAAAACGTAAATCGGCAGGATTATACAATCAAGAGCTGAAATTTAAAAAATACACAACCTGAGAGTTCGCCTTCTCTCCGCTCAATCCTGCGTGCTAAGGCTGCCGCCGTCCTCTTCCGAAAGTTCGGTTTCTTCAGCCGGAATTGCATAGGAACCGCCGAGCCATTTCGACAGATCTAAATCCGCACAGCGTTTCGAGCAAAAAGGACGATATTCGAGGGTTGCGCGCTTGCTGCACATCGGGCAGCGGCCCAACATCACAATCTCCGCCGATTTTTTACTTGGCGCTTGATCGGGGTCGGTCATGATGCACCCATCGATTTATATCCAAAACCCGCCAGCAATTGAGCGGTCTCATAGAGGGGCAGTCCAACAACACTGGAATAGGATCCGGAGAGATCGCTGACAAAGGCTGCGGCACGTCCCTGAATGGCATATCCGCCAGCTTTTCCCTGCCATTCGCCACTGGCCAGATAAAGCTGCTGCTGTTCAAAGGACAGGCGTTTAAACGACACACGGGTCTCCACCAAGCGCTCGCGCAGCGTACCATCCGACGCCCTTACGCAAAGTCCCGTATAAACCCGATGCGGGCGACCCGATAGAAGGGTAAGGCAATGCTCGGCCTGTTCAAGCGTTTCCGCCTTCGGTAAAATTCGCCTTCCAACAGCCACCACCGTATCGGCGGCCAGCACAAGAAGCTCGTCGTTTGGAAAGTGAGTTTGCGCGGGTGCAAGACAGGCAAACGCTTTCGCACGAGCAAGGCGGCGAGCCAGTTCGCGCGGCACTTCTCTGGCCAAAGGACCTTCATCAAGATCAGCCGCCAAACACAGGGACGGCTCGACGCCGATCTGTCGCATCAGATCAAGACGACGCGGCGACGCTGAAGCCAAAACCAATGTGTATGAATTCACGCCACGCCCCCGCCAAAATTCCAAGGGAACGCCGGTCCCGCGACGCCGTTCCAGATGTTACTTGAAGCGGTAGGTAATCCGGCCTTTGGTCAGATCATAGGGTGTCATTTCAACGAGCACCTTGTCGCCTGCCAACACGCGGATGCGGTTTTTGCGCATCTTTCCCGCGGTGTGCGCGATAATCTCGTGATCATTTTCAAGCTGCACGCGAAACATTGCGTTCGGCAATAATTCCGTCACCGTGCCTGGAAATTCAAGAACTTCTTCTTTCGCCATCAAAAACCTTCAAACGCCATATTGGCTGATAAACAGGCCGTCATGCGCGGCCCTTCACGAAGCGCGGACCCTATCTGAAACAAAACCGTTTGTGAACCGCCTCAACCGACCGCAGCCTCGGCTTTTTGCGCTTTTTCTAAGGCACGGTACTTTTTGACTCCAAACGGGATCAAAATCAAATAAAGCACGGTGACAGACGCCAAAAACCCGAAAGGATAGGTCACCAGCAGGCCAACCATGGCAATCGCAATCACAAAAAACGGCACCACCCACTCGCGCGGCACCCGGCTACCGAAGGTTTTGCCCGCATAGGTCGGGATTCGGCTGATCATCAAATAGGCGATAAAAAGCAAATATAACGCCTCAACGACCGAAAAAAACGGCGGCGGCGTAAAGCCAAGTTCCATCACATAGGCAGGCAGTAGGCCCGTCAACGCTCCGGCCGGTGCCGGAATACCAACAAAAAAGTTCTTTTGCCATTCAGGCCGCGCCGGATCATCGATCATCACATTAAAGCGCGCAAGGCGGAGTGCTGCGGCGGATGCAAACAGCAAAGCGACAATCCAGCCGATAGATTTCAGATTATTCAGCCCGAAAACATAAAGGATAACCGCAGGTGCCACGCCAAAGCTGATAAAATCGGCGAGGCTATCGAGTTCGGCGCCAAACCGCGACGTTCCCTTCAACAACCGCGCGATGCGACCATCCAGACCATCGAGCACGGCGGCCACGAGAATGGCGATAATGGCATCACCAAGCTGGCCTTCAAAACCAAAACGAATGGCGGTTAACCCCGAACACAGGGATAATAGCGTGACCACATTGGGGATCAGCAAACGCAGCGGCACCGTATTGAACCGGCGCGGACGGGTTTCTTTATCCGGCTCAAAGGGGGGGAACAGATCCGTCATAGCGTATTGAATTCCCGCGCCGTGGCTGCTTTGTCCTTCATCGCGATAACCGTTTCACCCGCCACCATGGTTTGGCCAACGCCGACAATCGGATGCACGCCTTCCGGCAGATAGACATCGACGCGCGAACCAAACCGGATCAGGCCAAAGCGTTCACCGACTTCGAGGCGATCGCCTTCATCGACAAAGCTCACAATACGCCGTGCGATCAAGCCTGCAATCTGCACAACGCCGTAACGCTCGGTGCCGGTATCTACGACAATCGCATTCCGCTCATTATCGTCGCTGGCTTTATCGAGGTCGGCATTGAGAAACAGGCCGGGCCGATAGGCGATCTTCTCAATCACACCCGCCACTGGCACGC
This sequence comes from uncultured Hyphomicrobiales bacterium, assembly GCA_903900975.1. Lineage (GTDB taxonomy): Bacteria > Pseudomonadota > Alphaproteobacteria > Rhizobiales > Beijerinckiaceae > CAIUPE01. Next base: position 26,783 of record CAIUPE010000111.1, read on the forward strand.
GGTTCACATGGCAGTTGAACACGTTCATAAACACCGAAATGCGCGTCAGCGGCTGATCGGACAGACCAAGCTCAGGCGGCGGAACAGCAGGCATAATCAGCGACACAACGCCATCGGCGGGCGAGATCACCAAGCCTTCGCCAACCGGCACCGTGCGGGCCGGATCGCGGAAGAAATAGGCGCACCATGCCGTTAAAATGGCTCCAACCCAGCCAAGCGGACCCCAAATCCACGCAAGCAGATTGGCGACGACCGCAAAAATCGCAATAAAGGGCCAGCCTTCGCGATGGACCGGGACAATCTGTTTACGAACGGAATCAAAGATCGACATGCAAGCTCCAAATGCCGCGCCTGTGCGCGAATAAATTAATTATCGGCTGAAACCGCTTCCGGGGTCAAGATTTCACCCGTATCCTCAAGCGTTTGCCGTGCCTCAGCCACCTGGCGCTGACGTTGCCAGAGATTGGCATAAATGCCCTTGGCGTCGAGCAATTCATGATGGCGTCCACGTTCCGCAATTTTGCCCTTCTCCAGCACCAGAATTTCATCGGCATTGATGATGGTAGAGAGACGATGCGCAATCACAAGCGTGGTGCGCCCTTGCGAAATTGTATCCAGCGCATTCTGAATTTCACGCTCGGTGAAGCTATCGAGCGCCGAGGTGGCCTCATCCAGCACCAGAATCGGCGGCGATTTCAAAATCGTCCGCGCAATGGCAACACGCTGCTTCTCGCCGCCCGAGAGTTTCAAGCCACGCTCGCCAACGCTGGTCTCGTACCCATCCGGCAGGGATTTAATGAACTTGTCGATTTGGGCGAACTTGGCTGCCTCTTCAATTTCCTCAGGCGATGCATCCCAGCGGCCATAGCGGATATTATAAAGAATAGTGTCGTTAAACAGCACCGTATCCTGCGGCACCATGCCAATAGCGGCGCGCAGTGAGGTTTGCTTCACCTCGCTAATGTTTTGGCCATCGATCAGAATGCGCCCCGATTGCGGCTCATAGAACCGGAACAATAGCCGCGAAAGCGTCGATTTACCGCCCCCCGACGCGCCCACAATTGCCACCGTCTTGCCAGCTGGAACGGTAAAGCTGATCCCATCCAAAATCTTGCGCTGCGGCGTGTAGGAAAACTGCACATTCTCAAACACCACCTCGCCATTGCTGATTTGCAGCGGCTTGGCACCCGGATGATCGGCAATCTCGGGTTCCTGATCCAGCACATCGAACATCTGGTCGATATCGATGATCGCCTGTTTGATTTCGCGATACACCATGCCCATGAAGTTCAGCGGCTGATAAAGCTGCAGCAGCATGGCGTTGACGAGCACGAAATCGCCGATCGTGTGGCGCCCTTGGCGGATGCCATCCACCACCAGCACCATGCAGAGCGTCAGACCGCCCGTGAAAATCACCGCCTGTCCGGCGTTCAGCACCGCCAGCGAGATATAGGCTTTGACGCTGGCGCGCTCAAAACGCTCCATCGCTTTGTCATATCGCGAGGCTTCGCGCGCCTCGGAGCCGAAATATTTCACCGTCTCGAAATTTAACAGACTGTCGACGGCCTTGCCGCTCGCATCCGTATCGCTCTCATTCATCGAGCGACGGATATTGATGCGCCATTCGGTCGCCTTGGTGGTGAACACCATATAAGCAACGATCATGAGGATGGTGATGATCGCATAGCGCCAATCGAACTCGTACAAAAGCACGGCGAGGATCATGATAAATTCGATGATCGTCGGAAACAGCGTTAGCATCGTCATACGCACGATGGATTCAATGCCCGCCCGCCCACGCTCCAAAACGCGCGTTAGCCCGCCCGTCTTGCGCTCAAGGTGAAAGCGCAACGACAGACGATGCATATGCTCGAAGGTCTCATTCGCCAGCCTGCGGACGGAATGCATCGCCACCGCCGCAAACAGCGCGTCGCGCACCTGCGTCAAAAGCGCCATCAAGGCGCGGGTAAACCCGTAAATCAGCGTCAAAACAACGGGAATGCTGATCAGCCACCAATCCGATTGTCCGGAAATAAGCGAAGGTGCCAGCGCATCGGTCGCCCATTTGAAGGTATAAGGCACGGCGATGGTCACCAGCTTGGCGAGCACCAGCATCAAGGTTGCCCAGATGATCCGCATTCTGAGATCAGCGCGATCTTCCGGCCAGAGATAGGGCCAAAAACCACTCACCGTACGCCACATTGAGGCATTTCCGCGCGACGATGCGGCAGGCGGGGCAGATCGACCACGAGACATAGAACGCGCCATTAAAGTTCCCGATCATACAACGACAAAACAGAGCGGGACGAACAGCTCGGCTCGCCCCGCTCCCAAACAGATGCGTCAGACCGGCAAAAGGTTCAAGCCAAAAGCCGCCTTTTTCCCGCCACCTCAGGTAGTTTTAAGGAGTCAATTTCGGCAAGACAAAGATTTGTCCTGGATAAATCAAATCCGGATCGCGGATTTGCTCCTGATTGGCTCTGTGAATTTCCGTGTACCGGTAACCGGAGCCATAGGTCTTGCGGCTGATCCGCCACAGGCTATCGCCGCGAATGACGGTGGCCGTTTCAATCGAATCAATAACCACGGCGCCCGTGCTTTTGCCGGTCTCGGCCATCGTGACGGGAGCAGAAGCGGAAGCAGCAGGGGTTGCTTGCGCCCCATCACCAACTTTCGACACGAAGTCAAAATTCACTTCCGCCCGGGAAAGTACCTTGCCGGTCGCGGTAGCAACATCATCGGCCCGAACTTTATATTGGCCTGGCACAACACCTTTGGCGATTTTCAGGGACCATGCCGAATCGGGCCCGACATCGGCCTGTGCCAGATAGGTATCGTTCAAATAAAGGCGAACAGAAGCTCCGGGGGCCGCCTTGCCCGCGGCATACAATGTGCCGCTATCCTCAGCCTCGACGACAGTGATCGCAACAACGGCGCGTCCGGCTTCGAGATCAGGCGTTTTGCTCACTTGCGCGGCGGTGGACTGCGCCGATGTGGCCGTCGGCTGGTCGGTTACGACCGGCGTCAAAAGTTGCGTGGGCTCGCCGGCCTCCGTCTTCGCCACGAGCAAGGGCGCCGACTTATTCTCCGGCACATCGACGGCCACATTCTGCGTTGAATTCAGAATTTTGCCATCGGCCAATTTCATAGCGAGCGTCAAATTATGCTGCCCGGGCTTCAATATGGGCGGAACCATCGCAAACTGACCGCTTTCGGCCACTTTAGCCGTATCAAAAGGCTTTCCGCCATCGAGCAGGGTGACGATCGATCCAGGCTCCCCACGTCCCCCGACGACCACCTCACCCGTTGGCTCGACACGCACAATGTCGAAACTTGGTGGTACAATCGCCACCTTCTGTTCCGCCGTTGCAGGTGCAGAAGTGGCAGGAGGAATAACCGCTTCCGACTGCTGTGCTGCAGTGTCACCGGACGCAACGGGGCGGGATGACCAACGAGCATAGGCAACAATTCCGATCAGCACGAGAGCCGCCAGACCGGCCAGAAGCCAATTTCTCATCAACACCACCTCATTGCCGCGCCTAATGCCGTATACTGAACCATGAATCGGAACGAATGGCCAGACGGAAGCGCTCCCTTGCTTGACGGGTGCGCTTTGGCAATGCGACAAAACATCATGAGCAAACTATCATCCCTTTGTGTTTATTGCGGTTCCGGCAACGGAAATGACCCGGCTTTTTTAAAAGCAGCTGCCGATCTTGGCCAAGCTATGGCCGAAGCGGGAATTCGGCTCGTTTATGGCGGCGGCAATACTGGCTTGATGGGCACCGTCGCCCGCGCAGTCCTCGCCAATGGCGGACAGGTGACGGGCATCATTCCCGAATTCCTGAAAGATCGTGAAGTGATGCTGCAGGGCGCCGACGATATGATTGTTGTGCCTGATATGCATACCCGCAAACAATTGATGTTTGATCGCGCCGATGCATTTGTTGCCCTTCCAGGCGGCGTCGGCACGTTGGAGGAAGTGGTCGAACAATTAACCTGGTCGCAACTCGGCCAGCACTCGAAGCCGATTTTGATCGCCGATATCAATGGCTTCTGGAAACCGCTGCTGTCGTTGTTCGAGCATATGCGCGAGACCGAATTTATTCGCAATGGCTTTGCTGTCCATTATCTCGTCGCCGAAAGGGCCGAAGATATTTTGCCGTTGCTCGCCGATGCCACCCACGAGCGGGCCGATGAGGCCGAGCCAGGGTCAATTCTTAAAAAGCTCTAGAAGTCTGCCGTAGCCTTACGCCACCTGCAAGGCACCGTTTGCACAAATGGGGCTTTAAGCGAGGCAGGTTTCACCCTATTTCTCTGCCATCACATCGGCTTTCTCAGATAGGATACATCATGTCGATCCGTCCCGTTCGTCACATCTCCGGCACCACGCCCCATCGGGAAGGCGCTGGCGTCAATTTACAGCGCGTGTTCGGCTTCGGTGATCCGAGCCTGACCGATCCGTTTCTGATGATGGATGATTTCCGCAATGACCGGCCGGAAAACTATCTGAAGGGTTTCCCTTGGCACCCGCATCGCGGTATCGAGACGATCACTTATGTGCTTGCGGGCACCGTCGAGCATGGCGATAGCCTCGGCAATCGCGGCACGCTGGGTGCTGGGGATGTGCAATGGATGACAGCGGGCTCCGGCATTATGCATCAGGAAATGCCGAAAGGTGACGCGCTAGGCCGGATGCACGGCTTCCAGCTTTGGGCCAATCTGCCCTCAAACCTCAAAATGACGACGCCGCGCTACCAAGATGTCGGCTCGAAAGAAATTCCGGAAATTCTGGAAGATGACGGCACCCGCGTGCGCGTGGTCGTCGGCTCTTTCTGGGGCAAAACGGGGCCTGTGGATGGCATCGCAGCCGATCCGCAATATCTTGATATTTACGTGCCACCGGGCAAGCGTAAAGTGTTTCCGGTCGATACTTACCGGTCTGCTTTCGCCTATATTTTTGAAGGCTCAGCGACCTTCCGCGATGCGTCAAAGCCCTTTGGCGTTCTCGTTGAAAAAGAAGTAGCAGGCGAGGAAATCCACCTCCGCGACATGAGCGGCAACCGGACGCTCGTGGTGTTCGACACCGGCGACGAAGTGGTCGTGCAAGCGGGCGAACACGGCGTGCGCTTCTTGCTGATCTCGGGCGCACCGATCCGCGAGCCGGTGGCGTGGCACGGGCCGATCGTGATGAACACGCGCGAGGAGCTCATCACCGCTGTGAATGAGTTGCAGGCAGGCACCTTTATTAAAGAAGGTGTTCGGACGAGCTAACAAATAAGAGGGAGCCGGCCTAATTGTTCAGGCCGGTTCCTTTAAAAGCCGAGACGCCGCAGCGTCAAGAATTTCGGCACCCCACTCATTCATGCTCTGCCCCGACAGTTTAGCTGCAAGCGCCGCGCGGGCATGAATGGCAGGCGTTACCCGCAACATCAAATTACCGGAATAAGGCCTATCGGGAGACTTTCCGGCCTTGGCACAGGTGGCGAGATAATCATCCACCGCCTCGTGAAACGCCTTTTTCAGCCCCTTAACGCTATCGGCATGAAAGCCGACAACATCATCAATATTGGCGATCTGGCCGACAAAAAGCTCGTCATCGGCATCAAACTCAACGCGCGCCATATAGGATTTATAACTCAGGATACTCATGGCTTCACTCCTATCCGTGCCAGATAGTCTCTGGCATCACGGACCTGATAACGCTTGGCTTCTTTAACCGGATGCGGACGATGAAACATCGCGATCATACCGTTCTTCTCGAAACAAACACGCGACCCCGCCCCCTCAATCACCCGACAGCCCGATGCGATCAAAAGCGCCTCAATATCGTCCCATTCAAGCGACGATGGCGTTGGTGACAGAAACAGAGCGGCAAGCGTCTTGCGATGGTGCGCATAAGTCCTGAATACTAACCACACGATGCAAAAATATGCAATCAAAAAATGATTGCATATGAAATCACACCACCGCCCCGCTTCGCACGAGCTTGTAGGTTATCGAGTCAATCAGCGCTTGGAACGAAGCGTCAATGATGTTGCCGCTGACGCCTACGGTGGTCCAGCGTTCGCCGGTTTCGTCCGAGGTTTCGATCAGTACGCGGGTTACCGCGTCCGATCCGCCTTGGAAAATCCGGACCTTATAATCCACAAGCTCGAGATCCTTGATATAGGTCTGGTATTTGCCCAGATCCTTGCGCAGCGCCAAATCAAGCGCGTTGACGGGACCATTGCCCTCCGCAGCCGAAATCAGCGTTTCGCCATCCACATCTACTTTTACAAAGGCCTCGGCGATGGTCTCTTCGCTGCCATCGTTTGAAAAGCGGCGTTCTACATTCACGCTGAAACGCTGGATATGGAAAAACTCGGGCACCTCTCCCAAAATGCGCTGCGCCAGCAAAAAGAAGCTCGCATCGGCGCCTTCATAGGAATAGCCTAACCCTTCGCGCTCCTTCACCTCGTCGAGCAGACGCGAGATGCGGTGATCGTCTTTTTTCACCTCGATCCCGAGTCGTTCCAACTCAGCCAAAATGTTGGAACGCCCGGCCTGATCCGACACCAAAACCTTGCGGTGATTGCCTACGCTTTCAGGCACCACATGTTCGTAGGTGCGCGGGTCTTTCATGACAGCCGACGCGTGAATACCCGCCTTCGTCGCAAAGGCCGAAGCGCCAACATAAGGCGCATGACGGTTAGGCGAGCGGTTCAAAATTTCATCCAAAGCGCGCGATACTTGGGTTAGCGTTTTTAACGCTTCATCCGACACGCCGATGGAAACCATCGAGGCGAACTCGCTCTTCAGTTTCAAAGTCGGCACGATGGTCGCAAGATTGGCATTACCGCAGCGTTCGCCCAAGCCATTGAGCGTACCTTGGATTTGACGCGCACCGGCGCGAACGGCAGCGAGCGAATTAGCCACCGCCTGCCCTGTGTCGTCATGCGCATGAATGCCGAGATGCGAGCCCGGAATATGCTTGGCAACTTCGCCAACAATCCGCTCAATTTCATGCGGCAGCGTGCCGCCATTGGTATCGCACAACACCACCCAGCGTGCGCCCGCGTCATAAGCCGCTTTGGCAACCTCAAGCGCATAGGTCGGATTAGCCTTGTAGCCATCAAAAAAATGCTCGCAATCAAGCAGCGTCTCGCGGCCTGCTGCAACCGTCGTTGCAACGCTCTCGCGGATTGAATCAAGATTATCTTCCAACGACGCCTCAAGCGCAACGCGAACCTGATAATCCCATGCCTTGCCAACAAAACAGATCGCATCACTGGATGACGCCAGCAGCCCTGCAATGCCCGGATCATTCGAGATCGAGCGGCCGATTTTCTTGGTCATACCGAAAGCCGTAAAGCGCGCGTTTTTCGTCCGCTTTTTGCTAAAAAACTCGGTATCCATCGGGTTGGCACCGGGATAGCCGCCTTCGACATAATCAATGCCAAGTCCATCGAGCATGGTTGCGATATGAACCTTATCATCGAGCGAAAAATCGACGCCCGTGGTCTGCGCGCCATCGCGAAGGGTGGTGTCGAAAAGATAAAGGCGGTCTGTCATGATCTGGCCTATCCTTGGGTCGGCGCGGGCTTGAGGTGTTTGGTCATGGTCGTGTTGGCAAGCCACTCATCGCCAATCGAAAGCGTGTTGCGACGCTGCGGCTCATAGCCTCGGGCGGAGAACAAAAGGACAGCCCCATCGCTCGCCTCAACGGTGAGGGCTGCAACGCCTCGCGCAAGGCTGAGTTTCTCAATTGCATCCACCAAAGTGGTCGCCACCCCGCGACGCGCCACGCCGGGTGCCACGTATAAAAGATCGATCTGATCGGTGCCCTTGAGCGAGATAAACCCTGCGGGCAGGCCTTCAAGCGTCGCAACAAGCGTAAGCCCCCCGGCAAGCCGCGCGGCAAAGGCGTTTTCATCGGCAAAGGCTTCGATCCACGCGTCGATCTGGTTCGGCGAATAATCCTCCGCCGCCAATTGCTCGATACTGGTCCGCACAATACGCAGCAAGATGGCGAGGTCTTTCGGCAGATAGGGCCTAAGCGCAGGCGCGGACCATTTGGGTGTGGCGGAGAGGATCATAGGGGGCCTCGATCATTTAATCCGTCATTGCGAACGAACCTGAAGCAACCCAGTTGATGGTGCAGGAAAGGTCTGGATTGCTTCGTCGCAACGCTCCTCGCAAGGACGGGGAAAGCGTAAGAGCTCATCGCTTCACCTCCCACGCGGTTGTCGGGTCACCGGTGACGGGATCTTTGCCGTCTTTCAACTGAATACCCATCGCGACCAACTCATCACGAATGCGATCCGATTCAGCGAAGTTTTTGTTACGCCTAGAGTCGAGCCTAGCTTGGATGAGTTCATCGACCTTCGCCTTCACCTCAGGAGCAAGGCCCGCCATTGCCCCATCAGCCTGCGCGTTTGAAAACCAAGATGTCGTATCAAATCCCAAAAATTCGGCGCAATAAACCAGCTGCTGCGCGTCTTGCGCATTTTGCCGCGCTTTGCGGGCCAGATCCGCCAAGACCGCGAAGGCTGCCGCCGTGTTTAAATCGTCTTGCAAGGCTTCCAGCAAGCTGGGTTCAATCGGGCCCGCGGTCAAAGCAACCTTGTGACGGCTGGCCAATTCGGCCCAGCTTTCCAAGCTCTTTTCGACTTCCTCCAGCGCCTTCACGGTAAAATCAATCGGTTGGCGATAATGCGTCTTCAGCATTGCGAGCCGAAGCACTTGGCCGGACCATTTCCGCCCGCCGAATTTCTCCGTCGCCAGCAACTCATTAATCGTCACAAAATTCCCGAGGCTCTTGGACATTTTCTGCCCTTCAACCTGCAAGAACCCGTTATGCATCCAAACTTTAGCCATCACATCCTGGCCAAAGGCGCAGCAACTTTGCGCAATCTCGTTTTCATGATGCGGGAACACTAGATCGATCCCGCCGCCGTGAATATCGAAGGTCTCGCCTAAATAACGATGGCTCATCGCCGAGCATTCAATATGCCAGCCCGGCCGACCATAGATCGTAACCTCCGCACTACCCTCGACAAATGCCCCGTTCCAACCAGGCTCGGAGGGTGACGACTCTTTCCAAAGCACGAAATCGGCCGGGTTGCGCTTGTGCACTTCCACCGCCACGCGAGCGCCTTCGATCTGCTCGTCGAGCTTGCGGTTCGATAGCGCGCCATAGGCTGGCATGGATGCGACCGCAAACAGCACCTCGCGGCCCTGCTCGCCTTTGGCGATATAGGCATGGCCATTGCCGATCAGCCGATTAATGATACCGACCATTTCTTGGATATTATCGGTCGCACGCGGCTCCACCGTCGGCGGCAAGCAGCCAAGGGCCGCGACATCGGCATGAAACTGCGCAGCCGTGCTTTCGGTTACCTTCCGGATCGCCTCGTTTAACGGCAAATCAGGGTAATCCCGCGCGGCGCGGTCGTTGATCTTGTCATCCACATCCGTGATGTTGCGCACATAGGTGACGTGGCTTTCGCCGTAGAGATGTTTCAACAGCCTAAACAGCACATCAAACACAATCACCGGCCGCGCATTGCCGATATGGGCGAAATCATACACGGTCGGGCCGCAGACATACATCCGCACTTTCGCCGCATCGATAGGTGAAAACGGTTCTTTTTTGCGAGTCAGCGTGTTGTAAAGGTTCAGTGACATCAGGGTTCCTGCCTTAACTGGCTATCGGAAACCTTTGCTCTGTAATCAAGAGAAAAACGGCCCCGGCCAGCAAAAATGCTAGCTAATAATCTCGCAAATGCAGCGTGCGAAGGGACGGTTCATGCGATCATCATGCCGCCCATCACGCCCCCCGTCAAGCATGCGATGGCCGCCTTCGCCGTGATTTTTAAGTTGCTCGTCAAATATATGCACGCACAAGTTTTAATTTTAACCAATTTGCAAGGAATGATGTAGATTTTCGCGCGATCAGCATTCTTTTGGGCGATTTCAATGCATAGAATTCCATGTGCGGCGGCGATTTTGATGGCAGCCGCGCTTCCGGCTAGCTTTTCGTGGGCGGCCGTTCCGGCCTCCCGCGACTTTATTGTACCGGTGGATGACGGATATGGTATGGAGGATTGCCTGGCCGGAGGCGCTTCATGCGCCAAACTCGTTGCCGATTCCTGGTGTAAGATCAACGGCATGAAAACAGCGGTTCATTATAGCCCCGCGAAGGACGTCGACATAACGGCCTCACTTGCGCAAAAATCGCCCCATCAGCGACCGGTCCAGGCCTACATCGTAACCTGCTCCGATTAATCCGCCTCGACGCGCGCGATATGTAAAGCGCTTGACGCAAAGCATTGGGAATGGAAAGACGGGCGCGGCTCGGTCATCATTTTGACGCGATCCTGAGGCCCCATAGCCATCTTGCCTTTGCTGAAAGATCGATGACTCACCGCATCACCGCCCTTTTCCTGTCTGTTGTTACGCTGTTGATGTTGAGCCAGGGGTTAGCTTGGGCGCAGCGTGCAGGCTATTGCGATCAGCTCAAAAGCGAACTTTCGGCGGTTGAAACAACGATTTCGACCAGTTCCAATGCCGATACGGCGTTGACCCTGAAGAAAACCCAACGCGAACTCGACAAAACGGCAGCCTATGCCCGTTCGATCGGCTGCAACGACATGCGTATTCCGTTACTGTCGGGGCCAGTTCCGGCCAAATGCCCGTCCCTTCAAGCCCAAATCGGACAATTAGAGCAAGACGTCGAATCGCTCAAAGTAGAACTTTCCCGTGATGATGCAGGGGATCTCCAAATCCGGCGGGATACGCTAAAAGCGACGATTGACAGCAATTGCTCGGCCGATCCGCAACCCGCAAAGGGACAGGCCAAAAGCGGCCTCACGCCTTTTGGCGGCGCAACCGATGGCCTGCAATCCTCCGAAATGCCGGACGATCCGATGGCGCGCCTTGGTGCGTCCACCGCCAATGGGTTCCGCACGATTTGTGTACGTTCGTGTGACGGATATTTCTTCCCCATCAGCCAATTCGGCTCGAATGGCCGTATCGCAACCGATTCCGAACTATGCCACGCCTCATGCCCCGGTTCGGAAGTCAGCCTCTATGTTCAACCCAGCGACAAGGACGTCGACAGCGCCGTTGCAGCCGACACGGGCCAGCCTTACACCGCGCTGCCAAAGGCGTTTCACCACCGCGCAGCCTATGATTCCACCTGTACTTGTCGGGCTGCCGGGCAAAGTTGGTCCGATACGCTGGTCGACGCCGAACGCATTTTAGGGGCAAACGGACAAACGGATCCCGTCGTTTCAGAATTAAAGGCACAAGAACTATCCCGCCCGCGGGATATGAAGGCACCCGCGAAAACGAAAAAGGGTGATCCTGCCCCCGTCATCGCTCCCGCACCTGACGTCGTGGCCTTGCAAAGCGCCATTCCGGCGGGAACCAATATTGTTCCCGTTGGGCAAGGCGATGTTCAAGTCATCACGCTGCCTGACGGCACCAAACGTAAGATCCGGATTTTGCGGGCTCCGGGGGCGGCAGCCGTAACAGCCCCCCAATAAACCTTAGCCGACGGTGAGACGGTCCCGTGCTTTAGCTTCGCCGATCAATGGCAAAAGCAGCTTCAACTCGGGCCCATGGTCAATACCTGTCAGTGCGAGCCTCAGCGGCATAAAGAGCTCTTTGCCCTTTCGCCCCGTCGCTTCCTTCACTTTTGCCGTCCACTGGCCCCAGGTTTCCTGGTCCCACGGCTCTGGCGGTAAAAGGTCCGCTGCTGTTCGGAGAAAATCGGGATCAAGATCCTCAGGACGCGTCACGGGCCCTGCAATAACGCCCGACCATAAAACGGCATCCGCTAAACGGGCCACATTGCCCCGGATGGCTAGCCAAAACGCTTCACCGTCGGCAATGCCAAGGCTATTCAGGCGGCGTAAGACATCCGCATACTCAAGTTGATGCAAGAGTTTAGCGTTCAACCCATCAAGCTCGTGCTCATCAAACTTAGCGGGCGCGCGCGACAGGCGCGCCAGATCGACCAAAGCAGCAAGCTCATCCATCGTCGGCACCGCGCGCACCGCTTCTGATGAGCCAACCAGCACCGCCAGCGAGGCCACCGCCATCGGCTCCATATCGGCCTCGCGCAAGGAGGCAATCGAGAAATGGCCAAGGCGTTTGGAAAGCCCCTCGCCGCTCGCATTGGTCAAGAGATTGTGGTGGCCAAACTGCGGCGAGCGACCCGAAAGCGCCTCGAAAATCTGAATTTGCACGCCGGTATTGGTGACGTGATCCTCACCCCGAATAACATGGGTAACGCCGCGCTCAATATCGTCCACCACCGACGGCAGCGTGTAGAGATACGACCCATCGGCCCGGATCAGAACCGGATCGGAAAGCGATGCGCTGTCCACATGCGACGGGCCACGTACCAGATCGTTCCATTCAACGCTACGGTCTTCCAGCTGAAAACGCCAATGCGGCGTGCGCCCTTCGGCTTCCAATGCCGCCTTTTCTTCCGCAGTTAGCTTCAGCGCGGCGCGGTCATAAACGGGCGGCAAATGGCGGGCGGCTTGGCGCTTCCGTTTCCGCTCCAGCTCATCCTCGGTCTCGTAGCAGGCATAAAGTCTGCCCATGGCACGCAACCGGTCGGCCGCCTCATTATAGAGATCAAAACGCTCGGACTGACGGATAACCTGATCCGGCTTAATGCCCAGCCATTCTATATCGATCGCAATCCCATCGGCAAATTCGCGGGTGGAGCGTTCGAGATCGGTATCGTCATAACGCAGAATAAATTGCCCGCCCGCCCGTTTGGCAAACAGATAATTCAACAACGCCGTACGGGCATTGCCGATATGAATGCGGCCCGTTGGCGATGGAGCGAAGCGTACGATTGGAGCTGTCATTGGAATCCTTGGAGAAAACAGAGCATTCTACTTTAACATCAAATCACGATTAAATAAGCGGCTATAAGTATCCTTCTCCTTGAAGGAGAAGGTGTCGCCGAAGGCGACGGATGAGGTTCTAATGACTGCAATTAAACCCACATCCCCCTGCTCCGCAGGGACCTTCTCCCGCACGGGAGAAGGCTAACCGATTTAACAGTGCTTCCCGACCTTTATCATTTGGAGTGCTCAGATTATTTGATCCGTTCAAGGTCAAGAAGTACGCCCTTTAACGGCGAGAAAATTAAAAATTCAACCAAGGAAACGATGCGATGTGATTTGTTATCCAATGCATTTCCAACCCTAGCCTCACGATCTAATTTATTATTTTTATTAAGATTTTTCTTTCCAATTCCGGATCGCGGCGCATTATCGCCTAAAAGTGGCAAACCATTATTGTCACGGTGTTCTGTTTTTTTATCCATATATGCGCCTACCACGGTGATCGGTGATGGCGATGACCCACCTCCGATAATTTTCATTTAAGCCTTGGGCGCGCTAAAAATCCACAACATCCGTACCAGTCAATCCGCGACGGGGCGCAAGCGTCGCATCCGCCTTGAACGCCGCCCTCCCCTGATCGCGGAACCGGTTGACGATCGGATAGCGCCGATCCCGCCCGAAATTCTTCAACGTCACCTTCACGCCCGGTGCCGATTGGCGGCGCTTATACTCCGCGCCATAAAGCAGTCGCTCGATCTTTTTCACGGTCTCAAGGTCAAAGCCTTTAGCCACCAGATCAGACACCCGCATCTCGTTTTCCACCAAGCCCTCGAGGATCGCATCGAGCACCTCGTACGGCGGCAAGGAGTCCTGATCGGTCTGGTTTTCGCGCAATTCGGCTGACGGCGCTTTGATGATGATCCGCTCGGGGATCACAATTCCGGACGGCCCCTTGGCCCCTTCCGGTTTCCAGCCATTGCGTAAAATCGAGAGACGATAGACCTCCATTTTATAGAGATCCTTGATCGGGTTAAACCCGCCATTCATATCGCCATAAATCGTCGCATAACCTACCGACATTTCCGATTTATTGCCGGTGGTCACCACCATCGAGCCGAATTTATTCGAAAGCGCCATCAAAATCGTGCCCCGCGCACGGCTTTGCAAATTCTCTTCGGTCGTATCGGCCGCTTTCCCCGCAAACACAGGCTGCAAGAGCGCTTCAAAGCCATCCACCGCTGGCGCAATCGGCAACACATCATAGCGAATGCCAAGCGCCTTGGCGCAGGCTTCCGCATCCTCAAGGCTGTCAGACGAGGTATAGCGGTAAGGCAACATCACGGCGTGGACGCGATCCGCACCCAACGCATCCACCGCCATAGCGGCGCAGATGGCGGAATCAATGCCGCCCGATAGGCCGAGCACGACGCCGGGAAAGCGGTTTTTATCGACGTAATCGCGTAAGCCCAAAACACACGCCGCGTAATCAGCCTCGTCATCGGCATCTGCTACCGATTTTACATTATCCGCACAGTGCCAGCCGTCTGGCCCGCGCGTCCATTCCGTTAGAACAAGATCAGACAGGAACGAGGGCATCTGGCAGGCGAGCGAACAATCAGCATTCAGCACAAAGGACGCGCCATCAAACACGAGGTCATCTTGCCCGCCGATCTGATTGAGATAGACGAGCGGTAAGCGGCTCTCGGTGACGCGGGACACGGCAATATTAAGCCGAATATCCGCTTTAGCGCGGAAATAGGGCGATCCATTCGGTACCAGCAAAAGCTCGGCGCCCGTCTCGGCGAGACATTCGACGACGTCCTCGCCCCAAATATCCTCGCAAATCGGCAGCCCGACGCGGACGCCGCGCAGCATCACAGGGCCGGGCATCGGGCCCGCCACAAAGACGCGCTTTTCGTCAAACACACCGTAATTCGGCAGATCGACTTTGAATCGGATGGCATCAATCCGCCCGCTATCCAGCACCGCATAGGCATTGTAAAGCTTACCGCTCTCAGCCCATGGCAGGCCGATCAATACTGCAGGGCCGCCATCGGCCGTTTCCCGTGCCAAAACCTCACACGCCGCGCGGCAAGCGTCTTGGAAAGCGGGTTTCAGCACCAGATCCTCCGGCGGATAGCCTGCGAGGAAGAGTTCCGGAAACATCACCGCATCCGCACCAAGCGTTGCGGCTTCCGCGCGCGCAGCACGCGCCAACGCGAGATTGTCCTCGACATTGCCAAGGGTGGGGTTGAGCTGGGCAAGCGCTATGCGAAGGGTGTTCAATGCGGAGGTCATCTCACCCGTTTAACGCCACAAAGCCGGTTGGGCAATGTCCCCACCCGTCATCTACCATGATGATTGAAGATTCAATTCTTTCAATCGTGCATTTGCGATGACGATAATTTTTCGCATGAGAGCGGTTAGTGCGACCATTTTTGGCTTTCCGGTTGCGACGAGTTTTTCGAAGAAGGCTTTGA
>CAIUPE010000112.1 GCA_903900975.1 uncultured Hyphomicrobiales bacterium
CGTAATTGTTCTTCACTTCTCTCGACACAGTAGAGGTTGGGCGACCTATCTGCCGATCAATCTCAGCGAATGATAAATTGGCAGCCAGACCACGACTGATCGCTTCTCTTTCCTCGATACCGAGGCGACTATACTGCTTCTGTTTCATGCGGAGCCCATATTAGCCCCGTTGCGTTAGATTCCTGAAACCGCCATGATAAAAATGATGATTTTCCTGACCATGACATTGTAATAATTGCGCTTGGCGAAGGCGGACATCACGATGACCGCCTAGAGCGGCTCGAAAATGCAATAAGCAGCTGGAAGAAGCCCATTATCAATCGGCCCAAAAATATTTTGAAATGTCGACGCGATTATCTGTTTTCGTTACTGTTCGACATCAATGGCTTAGTTGTTCCCAATTATAAATTATATAACCGTCATGAAATTAAAAATATCACCTTTCCAATTATCATCCGGCCCGAGGGAAGTCATGCCGGAATTGGACTTCAAAAAATTAATTCTGACGATGAATTGGAAAATTACCTAACGGAGCAACGGCAATCAAAATTCATGATTGCAAATTATATTGATTATCAATCAACGGACGGCAAATTCCGTAAGTTTAGGATCGTTTTAATTGATAAAAAGCCCTATTTGGCGCATCTTGCGATTGGAGATCATTGGATAGTTCATTATATGGCCGCAGGCATGGATAATAGCAGCGAAAAGCGAGCTGAAGAAGAAAATGCCTTTATTGAATTTAACACCAAATTTTTGAGCAGGCATAAAACGATATTGTCCTTAATCGCCACACGATTAGATATGGACTATGTTGTTCTTGATTGCGGCGAAACGGATGATGGGCGTCTTGTTCTTTTCGAAGCCGACAACCGTGGCTGGATACATTCTGTCGATCCGCCGAATATATTTCCCTATAAAGCGAGCGCGATGGCAATCATATTTGATGCTTTTAGTAAAATGCTAGCTGATCGAAAATTGGCTTTTCCGGCAGCTTAGTTTTAATAACCGTGTTTAACCTCGCTCGCTATCAAGATGCGCCAAAGCATAACTGCCATAACGTTCTCCAGCGAACGATCCGGATGGGCATAGCATCTCAAGTTCCGTAAATTCTTGATCCGTCAAGGAAACCGATAATGCTCCAAGCGATTCTTTTAGTCGCTGACGCGTACGGGCGCCTACCAGCGCAACAATTGAAGGATCGCGCTTTAACACAAAGGCAATCGCCAATTGTGCAGTTGTTATTCCTCGGGCTTGCGCAAATGCCCTCACAGCCTCAACCTGGGACAGATTGTGGTCAATGTTCTCTGCCTGAAACCGAGTAGCGAGCTTTCGGGAATCTTGATCCGACAATCGCTCTCTGCTCCAATGCCCGCTAATAAGTCCGCGGGCCAAGACGCCATAGGCTGTAATTCCGATTCCTACTTCTCGGCAGGTCGTTAAAATGCCAGATTCGATTTGCCGGACGGCCAAAGAATACTCGATCTGGAGATCGGCAATCGGGCACACTGTTGATGCGCGACGAATGGTTTCCGATCCCACTTCAGACAGTCCCGCATAGCGAATATAGCCTGCTTTGATAAGATCGGCGATCGCACCCATCGTATCTTCAATTGGTACATTCGGATCAAGGCGAGAAGGTCTGTAAATATCGACATAATCGACATTCAGACGCTTCAATGTATAGCTTAGAAAATTTTTGACGGCGGCCGGACGATTGTCTGATCCGCTCCATTGACCGGATGGTTCACGCATCGAACCGAATTTGACGCTCAATAAAACCTTATCCCTCGGAACACTACGGAGTGCTTCGGCAATCAAAATTTCATTGTCACCCATACCGTAAAAATCACCGGTGTCGAGAAGAGTGACTCCAGCATCTATTGACGCCTGAATCGTGGCGAGGCTCTCGGATCGATCGGCAGGACCGTAAAAATCCGACATACCCATGCAGCCCAATCCGATAGCGGCGGATAGGGGTCCATAGGCTCCTAATTGTCTGACCTGCATGCTCTACACTCTTCTAAAAACGGATTGTCTAACCAAATGAACTGGAAGGTCTGTTAATTCAGATAACATTTCATTCTCGGATAAGAGATAC
>CAIUPE010000113.1 GCA_903900975.1 uncultured Hyphomicrobiales bacterium
AATGTAATCCATGTCGAGGGCGTGCGCCGTTAGGCCAGACAGTCTCAGTCGTCCGTAGAGGTCGAGGTCTTCGCCCCCGTACCCCATGATAACCTCGTCATAGCCACTGACACGGTGAAAGGCTGACGCTGAAACGACACAACTCCCTCGAACATCATTGGGTCCAAAAAATTCTCCATAATGATCAGCAGGGAACTTGGCGAGTTGGGTTGTAAAATCGTCCCGTAAAACGATATCGCAATCAACAAATATCAGGATTTGACCCGTTGCAATGCTGGCGCCAAGATTTCTAGCGTGTGACGCGTTGAATTTGGGCTGATCGCTGACCCGTTTGACCGTTACCCCTGTAAACCGCTCCAAAACAATATCTGCCGTTTTTTGCGGGCAATCATAATCGACGACAACGACCTGTGTATCAGCCTGAGCCAGATAGCTTGGCAAAGTCCTTAACAGATAATCGAGGCGCCCTTTACACGTGGTGATAATTGTATGTTTGGCCATAAGATCCTATCCAATCGGAATTGTACCTCAAACGAATGAGTTAAACCCGTCCGACAGTTCGGATCTGGCTTTGCCGGCCGTCGGTAAAGTACCGGCGCCAGTAAACTTTCTTGGTCGGATGACGATGCTTTGCATGCCGGATCATCGAAAGCATGATCGACGGTTCGGTTGTGGCTAAAATCGTGATGGCAACCACCGGGCCATTGTCGACTGGGGTCAAGCTTGCGTCTTCTTTTACCCATCGCTCGGCAATTTCAACAGATGTTTGGACCCAGCCTAGATAACCAATCACGCTATCATTGCGGGAAGCGACCAGATTGTTTTTTGTACCTAGTTGATAGGTCAGAGAAGCCAAGGTTGTGCGGAAACCGAAATCTGAAAAAGGCGGAAAATGCGAAATAAATTCAGCAACCATGCCTAACGCATAAGGATTTAATGGCATATCCAAGAATTCAACAGAACTATCCATCGCCAATCCACCTCCCTATTGTTCCGCCTTATATATCGACTCAATGTCCCGAGATTTCGATTAATAAAAGCGCTATGGTGTTAACCCAATAAAAAAAACGGCGCGACAATAGACTGCGCGCCGCTTTTATAATCATTAACATCTAGAACCTTTGCGATTTTTTTGTAACCGCAAGGGCTGCAGGATATTTTAGAATTTCACGTCGAAGCGAACAAACGGACCCTGTACCAGCTCATCATTCTGCTGAACCGTCTGGATCTTTTGTAATTTCTCGGCGCGGTAACCAACCACGAATTCCATATTCTCAGATGGCTTATAAGAAGCGCCAACTGATCCGGTCAGATCGGTCATCCAGTCCATTTCCGTCACCGTTGAAAGATCGGTGCTCGATGACAGTGAGTAGGTATTATAGCCATCGCTGATCGAATAATTCAAGTGAAGATTGTCCGCCCACTGGTGTTGGCCGTAGATAGCAGCTGCCGAAACCGATGAAACGAAACCAAAGGTTTGACCAAAGCGAACATCAGCACCAACGCGCGGACCAGCGCCGTAGAACTGATGGTTAATTTTTTCTTCGACGGAAACCAAATATGGGCCAAGTTTCACCGTGCCATTGATGTCCGTCTTATCAGCCTCATGCATTGCGCGAACGCCAGCAAATACCCGCCCCGTCAACATCCCATTATTGAACCGATGACCAAGATCTAAATCAACCGATTGAAAACCAGATGAGCTGGTCAAATTAGCGTCCTCGGCCGCGTAGAGGTAATTATAACCTGCGCCGAGTTTGTTATCCATGAATTGGGTAACCGACGCGCCTACCTTCCAGTCGAAATCTGAATTCTCTATTTTGCGACCGATGGAAATCGAACCGTAACCACCCAAATCCTTGGCCGTAATACCTAGCTTGGCAGCAGAGCCGCCATAAACCTCAGAGTTTACCGCCTGAGAATAATCCGAAAAAACCAGTCCGCCTTCAACCGATACATCGAAGGGGTTGGCAACAACAGCAGGAGCTGGAGACGCTGGCTGCGCCGCCTTCGGCATATCAGCCGAATGGCCGATCGAAGGGGCCAAAGCAGCAACAACCGATGCTGAAATGGCGCTAACTTTTGATTTACTCATGACACAACCCCCACAAAAACATTAAAAAGCTTTCTATCGGGCCAGTTGATTCAGTCAAGTTTAATCATCGTATTTTTTATATGGTGGTCTCAAGGATCTAATGCAACGAGTGCGGTGAACGCTTCGTTCGGCGTGTGGTAATCTAAGACACGTCTTGGTCTGCCGTTCAAGCGATCCTGAACGTGTTTAATTCGTTGTGGTGTGATCTCGTCGAAC
>CAIUPE010000114.1 GCA_903900975.1 uncultured Hyphomicrobiales bacterium
CAGCAAGCGCCCGCTGTCCCGTGGGGCCGGTATGATCAAAAAACAGTTGCGATCCGCGCGCCATGGCGGCTTCGAGCACGATGCTTTCATCATAGATCTTGCCCGCCTCTCGCTTTGGCAGTGGCGTCAGCTCATGCAATTGGCCCGCAAGGCTAAAGAGTGCGGGCGATCCAGAGGCAACCGCCTCATAAGCCGACACGCCCAAATAACCAAAGGCGCGGCTGGCGACGGGCGGCGAATAAGTCGGCGTATGCCTGACGAGTTTGAGGATTAGGCCATACCAGTTTTTGAGAACATCATCGGGTGCTGGGCGTCCATCGGGCAAAGCTGCGTAAGCTTGCGAGGAGAATACAACCAATGCAGCAATCATCCACACCTTTACAACTTTAAAGCAGTTAGTTTGCCATTCGGGCGCTCTTTTGGAACCTCGCTTCATGATTTCCTGCCTTTATGCCGTCTTTTTTGGTGCTTCTTTCCGCCCCCTTGGGTTGTCAAAAGCCCTTGTTTTAGCTTATCCGTCAGTGTGTACGGTTATGATACGCTGATCTTGATCACGCTGAAAAGGTGCAATTGCAGATTAATTGCGACTTTTTATATAACGCAATTTTTTTTGCGTTACGATATTGACGGACGAAAAGAAGATTGCGAAGAGTAGCCGTATAACGAAGAAAATTGTTGGTGAAGCCTTAACCAGGTCGAAGCCGCAATGACGATCCGAAAACCGGATCTCCATCACAGGGAGCGACACTAATGAAGCGTGCAATTGGAACATTATTGGCCAGCTCGATGCTTATCGCATCGTTTGCGGGCGCAGCCATGGCTAAGGACAAGATCATTGCCGTGTCTTGGGGCACCAAGCAGGAAGAACGCTGGAAGACCGACGAAGCCGCCATCAAAGGCGCGATCGAAGCTGCCGGCAACAAATACATCTTCGCCGATGCTCAGCAGTCTGCTTCCAAGCAGCTGGCTGACGTTGGTCGCTGATCTCGCAGGGCGCAAACGCGATTCTGATCTTCGCTCAGGACGGTGAAGCCATTAAGCCAGCGCTTGAAAAGGCCAAGGCTGAAGGCATTCCAGTCATCGCTTATGATCGTCAGATCGAGCAGGCTGGCCTTCTCTACATCACCTTCGACAATGTCGGCGTCGGCCGGTTGATGGCGAAGACGATGCTTGAAAAGGGCAAAAAGGAAGGCAACTTCGCGTTCATCAAGGGTGATCCAGGCGATCCAAACGCAACCTTCCTCTTCAACGGCATGATGGAATCCATCAAGCCATTGATCGATGCTGGCAAGATCAAGAATGTCTGCGAAACCTTCACGGACAACTGGAAGCCAGACAACGCTCAGAAGAACATGGAACAGTGCCTGACCAAGACCGGCAACAAGGTTGATGCCGTGATGTCAGAAAACGACGGCATGGCTTCGGGTGTCGTTGCTGCACTCACCGCACAAGGTATGGCTGGCTCGGTGCCAGTGACCGGTCAGGACGGCGATCTTGCCGCATTGAACCGCGTTGCTCTCGGCACGCAGCTGGTTTCGGTCTGGAAGGACTCGCGTCAGCTGGGTAAGGTTGCTGGTGAAGCTGCCAACGCTCTCGCCGAAGGCAAGAAGCCATCGGAAGTTGCTAACGGCAACACGTTTGCTGACGGCGCCAAGAAGGTGAAGATGGACGCCATCCTCATCCCACCACAGCCAATCACCATGGATAATCTCGATCTCGTCATCAAGGCGGGCTGGATTTCCAAGGAAAAGGCTTGCGCCGGTGCTAACCCTGCTAAGGTTCCAGCCTGCAAATAAGGCCTGTTGAAACCTTCTGAAGCCGAGCTTCAGGATATCGAATAGCGCTGCGTCGGTCCGGTGATCGGCGCAGCTTCTCAAAGCAACTAATAAAATCAGCTATCGTTTACCGCTACGCCAAACCATGGCCGAGACAGAAGTGAGGGGCTCACGTGTCCGCTGAAGCATCCACAAGCCAAAATCCGGCCCGCGAAGTTGAGGGACCCTTCCGTCGGCTCCTTCGCGCCACCGAAGTCGATACCCGCGTTGTTGGCATGGTCATCGCGCTGGCGGTTATCTGGGTAGGTTTTGATATTGCAGGCAAGCTGATTACCGGCAATGGCCTGTTTTTAACCCCGCGGAATTTATGGAACCTGTTGGTCCAGACCTCGTCGATTTCGGTGATGGCGACCGGAATGGTTCTGATTATCGTGATGCGCCACATCGACCTTTCGGTCGGTTCGGTTTTGGGCTTTATCGCGGTGGTGATCGCTTATTTGCAGGTTTATTTCCTGCCGCATTTTTTCGTCGCGGGCAGTCCCTGGATATGGATTATTGCGATGATCGCCGGCTTGATCATCGGCTCGATCATCGGTGCCATTCACGGCGCGCTCGTGGCCTATACGGGCATCCCCTCCTTCATCGTGACGCTGTCGGGCCTGATGTTCTGGCGTGGCGCGGCTTTTCAGATTGCGTCTGGCGAAACCATTGCGCCGCTTGATCCTACCTATGCATTGATCGGTGGCGGCCCTTACGGGTCGATTGGCGCCTTTTGGAGCTGGGTTGTCGGTATCGTCGCGTGTGTCGGTGTCGTTTGGGGACTTAGAAATGGGCGGGTCCAGCGGAACCGGTTCCACTTTCCGCTGCGCCCGATTTGGGCAGAAATTCTAGTCGGCGTTGTTATGTGTGCCGCGATCATTGGTACGGTTATGCTGGTCAACAGTTATTATTGGCCGCGTGGCGTGATCAACCAATATGCCGCTGCGCACAACATTACCGTTCCGCCTGAAGGTCTTTTCATTGCCCATGGCTTTGCCATGCCAGTGCTGATCGCTTTGGCGGTCGGTCTGATCATGACCTTTGTGACTAATCGCACGCTGTTTGGACGCTATGTCTATGCGATCGGTGGTAACCCCGAGGCGGTTGAACTGGCCGGTATTAACACCAAAAAAATCACCATCATGGCATTCACGATCATGGGACTTTTAGCCGCCGTGTCGGCTGTGGTTGCCACGGCTCGTCTCAATGCTGCTGCCATTGCGTTGGGCACAACGGACGAACTCTATGTGATTGCGGCAACCGTTATCGGGGGCACCTCGCTTGCGGGCGGCACCGGCACCGTGTTCGGCGCCATTTTCGGTGCCTTGATCATGTGGTCGATCCAGACCGGCATGACGCTGCTTGGTTTCGACACGCCCGTTCTCCAGATGACGCTTGGAGTTGTGCTCAGCTTCGCCGTCTGGCTCGATCATGTTTATCGCCGCAGAATGAAATAAGAGGCCACCATGACAAATACTTCAAACAGCGTGGCCGCAGCTGATCAAAAGGCGGGTACCCCACTCGTTGAGATGCGCGAAATTTCGATTGCGTTCGGTGGCATCAAGGCTGTCGATCATGCCACCATTGATCTTTATCCGGGTGAGGTCGTGGGCCTGCTCGGGCATAATGGCGCGGGCAAAACCACGCTGATCAAGGTGCTGTCAGGCGCCTATCAGCGTGATGCTGGCTCCATTCACATCAACGGCGAGCAGGTTGATATCAACAATCCGCGTGATGCGAAGGCGCAGGGCATTGAGACGATCTATCAAAACCTCGCCCTTGCTGACAATCTCGATGCGGCAGCCAACCTCTATATTGGTCGCGAGTTGAAGACAAAATTCGGCACGCTCGACGATGTTGCGATGGAAGCCGCAACCCGCGGTGTGATGGGGCGGTTGAATCCGAATTTCCGTCGCTTTAAAGAGCCTGTTAAGGCGCTCTCGGGCGGTCAACGCCAATCGGTTGCCATTGCACGTGCCATCAATTTCAACGCGCGTATTTTGATCATGGATGAGCCAACCGCAGCGCTTGGCCCGGCAGAGACGGCGCAAGTGGGCGAGTTGATCAAGCAGCTGAAATCTGAGGGGATTGGTATTTTCCTGATCAGCCATGATTTGCATGACGTCTTCGATCTCGCGGATCGCGTCACGGTGATGAAAAACGGCCGCGTGGTCGGTACCGTTAAAACCAGTGAAGTGACGCATGACGAAGTGTTGGGCATGATCATTGCCGGAAAATGCCCCCCTAGCGCTATTCCGGGCCCGGGCGCGTTGGCGCACTAAGCTCTCGATCGGTGATGCCTTTTTTACATGGATCGCTGGAAAGGCTCCTATTGACCGTTGGGCATGCTCGGTTAGATTTTTAAAAGGGACACCAAAAAGCGGTCGCGATGGCGCAACACTTTATGGTACGAATGGCATGGGAAGCGTTATGGCCACGCGCTAAAGTGCACTTCAATTGCCGCAAAGCGGGCCTTAAAAACGAGAGATGAACGGGGCTCCAGGATGATTGTCGCGTACAATCCCTATCTAGTCTTCTTGTCGGTCGTTATCGCCGTTCAGGCCAGTTATGTTGGCTTGCGCTTGGCTACGCAGTTGAACATGAGCGATGGTACGTTTCGGCGCGGCGTGTTGGTCGGAGCCGCTTTATCGCTCGCGACAGGCATTTGGGGCATGCATTTTGTCGGCATGTTGGCGATCAAACTGCCTTTTGTCGTCGACTATGCCGTTTTGCCAACGCTGTTTTCCTTTCTCGCTTGTGTTCTTGTGGTGGGTTTGGCCCTTTTGGCGGCCTCGCTCTGGTTGCTGAATTGGTGGACGCTGGCTGGGGCGTCGCTCGTCATGGGGCTCGGCATCGTAACGATGCATTATATCGGGATGTCGGCGCTCCATGCGGCGGCCCATCTGGAACATTCCATCCTATCGATTGTGCTGAGTATTCTCGTTAGCGTTCTGGCGTCTGGCCTCGCGCTTTGGCTGGCCTTTGGTCAATCCTCCCGTCGTCCCCCTTTGATTGTGAGTGCCCTAACCTTGGGCATTGCGATCTCAGGCATGCATTATCTCGCTATGGACGGTCTTGTGATTCATCCGATGGCGATGGCCGAGATGGCACCCGAATCATTTGTATCGCCCGATATGCTTGCCGCCATTGTGGCCGTTGTGGCTTTCTTGGTGTCAGGCCTATTTATCTTGATGCTGATTCCGGATCGGCGTCAGTCGAAGCGAGATATTTCCCTTGCCGAAGCGTCCTTCGCTGCGCTTGTATTGCCAGAGCAAGACGTTGTCCTATCCCCTAACGCGGCGGCAAGCGGGCGGGGAACCTTGCCCGTCCATCGGGATGGCATCCTCCAGGTGATCGATTTGGACGATGTTGTTTCCGTTCAAGCCAACGCCCATTACACCCATGTCTCGAACGGGACGAATAAGCTGTTTTGCCCGCTTTCCATCACGGAAGCAGAGGAAAGGCTGAAGGACCGGCGGTTTATGCGGGTTCATCGGAGCCATATTGTCAATCTGGATAAAGTGGGCGCGCTCCGCAAAACGGTCGATAGCGTGATGATTGAAATGGACAGCCAAGGGCGTGTGAGCGTTCCGGTAAGCCGCTCTAAAGTGAGCGAATTGAAAAATAGATTGGCGTCGCCTAACTGGAAATAGGTCAGACATTCTTACGCATTTCGTGAAAAAATGGCCAATTTCGTGCAAAACGATCGCTTTTCATGCATTTTGCTTTGATCCAATCGCGATCTCCTACGAACGTCTCCTGAGATCGCGTTCAACCAGCGATCATTCGAGGAAACCCGTTCAAGGAGGCCGCGCTGTGATTCCAGGCAGGTTTGATTATTATCGTCCGTCATCCGCGCAAGAAGCGGTGGCGCTGCTCGCCAAACTCGGCGACGAGGCTCGTCCGCTTGCGGGTGGCCATTCCCTCATTCCCGTGATGAAGACGCGGTTGGCCGCGCCTGAACATTTGATTGATCTCGGCGGCATCGCCGATCTCCGTGGCATTAAGGTCGAAGGCGACACTGTCGTCATCGGCGCGATGACCACGCAGCATGATCTGTTGACCTCGAAGCTTATCGCCGAGCATTTGCCGATCATTCCGGAAACCTCGGCACTGATCGCTGATCCGCAAATCCGCTATCTCGGCACGCTGGGCGGCAATGTCGCCAATGGCGATCCGGGCAATGATATGCCCGCATTGATGATGTGTCTGGACGCAACCTTCACCGTGCTGGGCGCAGGCGGCGAACGCACGATCAAGGCTCGTGAGTTTTATCTCGGCACCTATTACACGGCGCTTGAAACCGGCGAAATCGTTACCTCGATCCGCATCAAGGCAATGTCGAAGGCCACCGGTTACGCGTATGAGAAGCTGAAGCGCAAGGTTGGTGATTACGCCACCGCGGCTGCAGCCGTTGTGCTCACGGTGTCGGGTGGCACATGCACCTCGGCCTCCATCGGGCTCACCAATGTGGCCGAAACGCCGCTTCTGGCTGAAGACGCTGCCGCAGCGCTTATTGGCTCCTCGCTTGATAAAGCGGCCATCGACAAAGCGGTTGCTGCCGCCGAGGCGATCACCAATCCCGCGCATGATGCGCGCGGCACGCCGCAATACCGCACCAAAATGGCGGGCGTTATGCTGCGTCGGGCCATTGCCCGCGCCATGACCCGCGCCCACGGTTGATCTCAAAAGGACAATGAACATGGCAAAAACCCACGTCACCATGACGATCAACGGGCAGGAGGTCGAGGCTCTCGTTGAGCCGCGCACGCTGCTCATCCATTTCTTGCGCGAGCAGATGCTGCTGACCGGCCCGCATATTGGCTGCGAAACCAGCCATTGCGGCGCCTGCACGGTGGATATGAACGATATGTCGGTTAAATCCTGCACGGTGTTTGCCGTTCAGGCCAATGGCGCCAACATCACCACGATTGAAGGCATGGCCGCAGCCGATGGCACGCTTAGTGCGCTGCAAGAGGGCTTCCGCATGATGCATGGTTTGCAATGCGGTTATTGCACGCCGGGCATGATAACCCGCGCGCATCGATTGCTGATTGAAAATCCCGATCCAACGGAAGACGAAATCCGCATGGGTATTGCGGGCAATATCTGCCGCTGCACGGGCTACCAGAACATCGTCAAAGCCATTCAATACGCCGCCGCAACCATCAACGGCGTGCCATTTCATGAGGCAGCAGAATGAACGACATGACCCCTACGCGCGAAGAGCGCGCCGAAAAACTCCAAGGCATGGGCTGCCGCCGCAAGCGGGTGGAAGATATCCGCTTTACGCAGGGAAAAGGCCAATATGTCGATGACATCAAATTGCCGGGCATGTTGTTTGGTGATTTTGTACGCTCGCCTTACGCGCATGCCCGCATCAAGCATATCGATAAGTCGAAGGCCTTGGCGATGAAGGGTGTTATCGCCGTTCTCACCGCTGAAGACTTGAAGCCTGTGAAGCTTGACTGGATGCCGACGCTGGCTGGCGACGTGCAGATGGTGTTAGCAGACGGCAAGGTGCTATTCCAGAACCAAGAAGTTGCCTTCGTTATTGCCGAAGACCGTTACATCGCGTCTGACGCCTGCGAACTCGTGGAAGTCGAGTATGAGGCGCTCGAAGTGCTGGTCGATCCGTTTAAGGCGCTCGCACCAAATGCACCCGAGCTGCGCGAAGATCTTCGTGGCAAGACGGAAGGCGCACACGGCAAGCGCATCCATCACAACCACATCTTCAACTGGCAGGTGGGGGATAAGGCTGCAACCGATGCGGCCATTTCCAACGGCGAAGTGACGATCAAGGAAATGATTTCCTATCATCGCACGCATCCTTGCCCGCTCGAGACCTGCCAAGCGCTCGCCTCGATGGATAAGATCAAGGGCGAACTCACCCTTTGGGGCACCTTTCAGGCACCGCATGTGGTGCGCACCGTTGCGTCTTTGCTGTCGGGTATACCGGAAGCCAAAATCCATGTGATTGCGCCGGATATTGGCGGCGGCTTTGGTAACAAAGTCGGCGTTTATCCGGGCTATGTGTGCGCCATTGTCGGCTCGATCGTGCTCGGCAAGCCGGTGAAGTGGGTGGAAGACCGGATGGAAAATCTCACGGCGACGTCGTTTGCCCGCGATTACCACATGACCACCGAAATCTCGGCCACCAAAGAAGGCAAGGTTACGGGCTTGAAAGTGCACATTCTCGCCGACCACGGCGCGT
This sequence comes from uncultured Hyphomicrobiales bacterium, assembly GCA_903900975.1. GTDB lineage: Bacteria > Pseudomonadota > Alphaproteobacteria > Rhizobiales > Beijerinckiaceae > CAIUPE01. The sequence goes on from CAIUPE010000114.1 coordinate 8,029, forward strand.
TTGATGCGTGCGCAGACCCTTCCAAATGGCCATCGGGCTTCGCCAATATCGTGACGGGTTCTTATGATTTCCCCGTCGC
>CAIUPE010000115.1 GCA_903900975.1 uncultured Hyphomicrobiales bacterium
CCCGTTGCGTTAGATTCCTGAAACCGCCTATGAATAAAAAGAAAAACCTTCTAAAAAGGATAAATTATCCATTTTAGAGAATGTGCCGTGTCCATCCTATCGCTTCAAACATCGCTTGAGCCTCTCAGCGCCGGTCAAAGGCTGGCCCTGTTGGCCGAGGAAAAGGGACAAGTCGTCTTCACCACCAGTTTCGGACTGGAGGATCAGGCGCTGACCCATCTGATTGCTGAACGGAGCCTTCCGATTGCGATCGTTACCTTGGATACGGGGCGGCTTTTTTCTCAGACCTATGATCTTTGGGCTGAAACCGAAGCCCGTTATGGCATCAGGATCACCGGTTATGTGCCTGAAGCCACGGCCTTGGAAGCGCTCGTCCAACGGGACGGCATCAATGGGTTTCGCCAAGCAGTGGTTGCTCGCAAGGCCTGTTGCGGCATCCGCAAGCTCGAACCTTTAGCGCGCGCGTTGAGCGGGGCGTCCATCTGGATCACGGGGCTTCGCGCGGAACAATCCGCGTTTCGTTCCGCCACACCGCTCGTGGAAGAAGATCGCGAGCGAAAGCTGATCAAAGTCAATCCGCTCAAGGAATGGACGCGCCAGCGGCTGGTTGATTTTATCGCCCTCGAACGCGTTCCCTATAATCCGCTGCATGATCAAGGCTTTGCTTCCATCGGCTGCGCGCCATGCACCCGCGCCATTAAACTCGGAGAGCCGGAGCGGGCGGGGCGGTGGTGGTGGGAAGATGACAGCGAGCGTGAATGTGGCCTGCATGCGCATGGCGCTAACCCCACCAACGGAGAAGTGGCATGAGCCTCTCGCATCTCGAACGGCTCGAAGCCGAAAGCATTCATATTTTGCGCGAGGTTTTGGCTGAATGCGACAAGCCTGTGATGCTCTATTCCATCGGCAAAGATTCGGCGGTGATGCTGCATCTGGCGCAGAAAGCCTTTTTCCCCGGAAAACTGCCGTTTCCGTTGCTGCATGTCGATACGACATGGAAGTTTCGCGAGATGATTGCGTTTCGCGATGAAACGGCCAAGCGCCTTGGTGCCGAGCTATTGGTTCACACCAACCAAGACGGCGTCGCCCAAGGTATAACGCCCTTCGGTGCCGGATCGCGCACCTATACCGATATTATGAAAACCGAAGGGCTCAAGCAGGCGCTGGACCATTATGGATTTGACGCTGCCTTTGGCGGTGCGCGGCGGGATGAGGAGAAGAGCCGGGCCAAAGAGCGGGTGTTCTCGTTCCGCACGGCTGAACATCGCTGGGATCCAAAAAACCAGCGGCCGGAGCCTTGGAAGCTCTACAATACGCGCAAAAAGCCTGGCGAAAGCATTCGGGTGTTTCCGCTGTCCAATTGGACCGAGATGGACGTCTGGACCTATATTGCCGAGCAGAACATCCCCGTCGTACCGCTTTATTTTGCCAAGCCCCGTCCCGTCGTGAAGCGCTCAGGCGCGTGGATTATGGTAGATGATACCCGCCTGCCGCTCGAACCGGGTGAGGTGCCGCAGCTCAAAACCGTGCGCTTTCGTACCCTTGGCTGTTACCCGCTCACGGGGGCGGTGGAGAGCGAGGCCGATACGCTCGACGATATTCTGTCCGAAATGCGCGAGAGTCGCTCGTCCGAACGTCAGGGCCGCTTGATCGATCACGATGGTGCAGCCTCGATGGAAAAGAAAAAACAAGAGGGATATTTTTAATGGCCTCCGCGCTTTCCTCCTTTCGTCGCGATACCGATCCGCCGGTGGCCTCCAACCGCAAAACCTTGTTGCGATTCATCACATGCGGTTCGGTTGATGACGGCAAATCGTCACTGATCGGGCGTGTTCTATTTGAGTCGGGATCAGTGCCAGAAGATCAGCTCGCAACGCTTGAGGCTGACTCAAAAAAATTTGGCACGCAGGGCGCAGCGCTTGATTATGCTTTGCTGGTGGATGGGCTTTCAGCCGAGCGCGAACAGGGCATCACGATCGACGTCGCCTATCGCTATTTTGCGACGCCGAAGCGCTCCTTCATCGTCGCCGATACGCCGGGCCATGAGCAATATACGCGTAACATGGCGACGGGCGCTTCCACTGCCGACCTTGCCATCATCCTCGTTGACGCCCGCAAAGGCATTTTACCGCAAACGCGGCGGCACAGCCTGATCGTATCGATGGTGGGGGTGAAAACGGTCATCGTTGCCGTCAATAAAATGGACCTTGTCGACTATTCGCCTTTTGTGTTCCACGCGATCGAACGCGCCTACCACGACATCGCCAAGGCGTTAAATATTCCCCATGTCACGGTCATTCCGGTGAGCGCGGTTGCAGGCGACAACATCGCTGCACCCTCGACCCATACGCCTTGGTATCACGGACCTAGTCTGATCGACGTGTTGGAAACCGTCGAGGTTGAATCCGTCACGTCTAACGCGGGATTTGCTCTGCCGGTGCAATGGGTGAACCGGCCCGATTCGAGCTTTCGCGGCTATGCGGGATTGATTGCTTCCGGCCGCATTGCGCCGGGTGATGCGATCACCGTCGTGCCAAGTGGCCGCAGCGCCGTCATCAAGCGGATCGTCACCTATGAGGGTGATCTTGATCACGCCGAAGCAGGCCAATCCGTGACGCTGACCTTGGACCGCGAAATCGATATATCACGTGGTGATGTGATCAGTTCGTCACGCCAACCGATAACGGCGGCAAAGGCCCTTTCCGCGCGCGTGTTATGGATGTCGGCTGAGCCGCTTGACGCGCAAAAATCCTATTTGGCCAAATTAGCGACAACGACAGTTTCAGCCTTTGTCAAAGCGCCCGAGACGCTGCTCGATATCGAAACCTATCAGGAAAAACACGTCGAAACGGTAGGAATCAATTCGATCTTCACAACGCTTGTTACCTTTGATCGTTTGATTGCGGTTTCGCCCTATGGGGACAACCGTGATTTGGGCTCCTTCATCCTGATCGACCGCTTGAGCAACGAGGTCGTAGCCCTAGGCCTTGTCGTGACCGTCGACGAGCTGGCTCGCGGTTTGCCGGTGGAGGCTCCGCCGGTCAAACGATTGGTCTTCTCGCATGATCCTCTTCGCCGCAGCCTGCTTAAGACTGCTAGCTTTGCCATTACTACCCTTTTGCTCGCTGCACTGCTTTTTGCTGTCGGTCCAGCGCTATTAGCGGGGTCGGTCTTTGCTTTGGCGGAAATCGTCCTCTTTTTCGCCCACGAACGTGTCTGGGCTACGACCCGCGCCGGTCTTCCGATCGAGAAAGAGTTTATCTCGTCGGGCGAGGGAATTTAACCCCGTTTCTCTTGATGGAGTTCAATATGGCTGTGTCCCAATCCCGGCGTCCCATTCTGTTCGGTTTTGCTGCCTTGGTCTTTGGTGTGTCGATGGGGGGCTCTACGCCATCTTTTGCCGATACAACCTTGCTCAACGTGTCTTATGATCCGACACGGGAATTTTACAAAGCCTTCAATGCAGCCTTCGCCGAGGATTGGAAGGTAAAAACCGGCGAGTCCTTGACCGTGCAGCAATCGCATGGTGGCTCGGGCAAACAGGCGCGCGCGGTTATTGACGGGCTCGACGCGGATGTTGTCACCTTGGCGCTCGGCGGCGATATTGATGAGATTGCGGCGCGTTCCGGAAAAATTCCGGCCAATTGGCAACAGCGTTTGCCGAATAGCTCGGTGCCCTATAGCTCGACGATTATTTTTCTGGTGCGAAAGGGCAATCCTAAAGCGATCCACGATTGGGGCGATTTGGCTAAGCCCGGCATCGGTGTCATCATGCCCAATCCGAAGACGTCAGGCGGAGCACGCTGGAACTATCTCGCTGCTTGGGCGTGGGCAAGCAGAACCTATCACGGCGATGATGCCAAGATCCGCGACTATATCAAGACTCTCTTTGGCAATGTGCCAGTGCTCGATACCGGGGCGCGAGGTTCCACCACCAGTTTCGCCCAACGCGGCCTGGGTGATGTGCTGATCGCTTGGGAAAATGAAGCCTTCCTCGTGCTCGACGAGTTTGGCAACGACAATTTCGACCTCGTTGTGCCGCCGATTTCGATCAAAGCAGAGCCGCCGGTGGCCTTGGTCGATGGCAATGTTGATCGAAAGGGAACCCGCAAACAGGCGGAAGCCTATTTGCAATTTCTCTATTCGCCGCAAGGACAGGCTCTGGCTGCCAAACATCATTTTCGTCCCTCTTTACCGCAATATGTCGATACGGCCTTAATGGCCGCTTTTCCCAAACTCGACCTTGTGACGATTGATGGCGATTTTGGCGGATGGACCAAAGCCGCCGCCACGCATTTTGCTGATGGTGGCACCTTCGACCAACTCTACAAGCCTGGCCAATGATAGGCCCTTCGAACAAGGCAAACATGCGCCAAAGCCGGGTCATTCCGGGCTTTGGACTGACGCTTGGCCTCGTCTTATTGATGCTGACATTGATTGTTCTTCTGCCTTTGGCCGCTCTTGCGCTAAAGGCGGCGGGCGTAGGCCCAAGGGCCTTTTTGGTGGTGGCGACTTCGCCTCGTACCCTTGCCGCGTTGCGGCTTTCGTTCGGCACGGCCTTTGTCGCTGCACTGATGAACAGCGGTGTTGGATTACTGGTGGCTTGGGTGCTGGTGCGCTATCGATTCCCGGGGCGCGCGCTGATTGATGCTGCCATCGACCTGCCTTTTGCGTTGCCAACCGCTGTGGCCGGTATCGCGCTGGCGGCGGTGTATGCGCCAAATGGGTTGCTGGGCCATTGGTTCGCTGCGATAGGCATCAAAACGGCCTTCAACCCCACCGGTATCACACTGGCGCTCATCTTTATTGGCCTTCCCTTTGTCGTTCGTACCGTGCAGCCAGTTTTGCTTGAAATCGAGCGGGAAGCAGAGGAGGCCTCGGCCTTGCTGGGCGCCGGCCCCATCCGCACCTTTGTCAGGGTCATTTTGCCGGCGATCCTGCCTGCTTTGATTACAGGCTTCGCCCTGGCCTTTGCCCGCGGCGTTGGCGAATATGGCTCGGTCATTTTCATCGCTGGGAACATTCCGATGGTATCGGAAATCACCCCGCTTCTGATCGTCATCAAACTCGAAGAGTTCGATTATGGTGGCGCCGCTGTTATCGGCCTCGTGATGCTCGCGATTTCCTTTAGCCTCTTGCTGGTCATTCACCTGATCGAAGCGACAACGCGAAAGGCCTATGGTCATGGTTGATACGACCTCCGCCGACCCGATGCGCGAGACGATTGTATGGCGCAAAGAGGATCAACGACCGAGTCTGGGAGCCTCGGCTCCTCTTCGCGCTGGTTTAATTGTCTTGGCCTTACTGTCCCTTAGTGCCGTCCTTGTCCTACCCTTGATGGTGGTATTCGGAAGCGTATTTACGGCGGGCTTTCCGCTCGTGATCGAAGTACTATCGGAACCGGATACACTTGCTGCCTTGAGACTAACGTTGCTCGTCGCAGCCATTTGCGTTCCGGTGAATGGGGCGGTCGGGTTGGCGGCAGCGTGGGCGGTTACGAAATTCGATTTTCGCGGCAAGACGTTTTTGATGGTGCTGATTGACGTGCCATTTTCGGTCTCGCCTGTCGTGGCCGGGTTGGTCTATGTACTGCTGTTCGGTGCGCAGGGGCTTATGGGGCCCTTTCTCCAGCTGCACGGCATCACGATTATTTTCGCGGTGCCCGGCATTGTGCTGGCGACATTGTTTGTCACCTTCTCCTTTGTGGCGCGCGAGCTGATCCCCGTAATGCGATCCCATGGCCGTCAGGACGAGGAGGCAGCCCTTTCGCTGGGTGCTTCAGGATGGACGACCTTCTGGCGCGTTACTTTGCCCAAAGCCAAATGGGGTTTGCTTTACGGATTACTCCTTTGTAACGCCCGCGCGATGGGTGAATTCGGCGCGGTATCGGTCGTCTCCGGCCATATCCGCGGACTGACCAACACGCTGCCGTTGCAGGTCGAAGTGCTATATAACGAATATCAATTCAAGGCTTCGTTTATCGTTGCATCGCTGTTGGCGTGCCTTGCTCTCGTCACGCTCTTTTTAAAATCAATCGTTGAGCATTGTGGCCGGATGACCGAAGCGTCATTTTCAAAACCGCACAAGGAATAAATTGATGTCAGTTGCCGTTTCCATTCGGGGCCTCACCAAGAATTTTCAGGGCGGATTCCGTGCCTTGCGTGGGGCGTCGATCGAGGTCCAATCGGGTGAGCTTCTGGCCCTTTTGGGTCCATCCGGATCAGGCAAAACCACGTTATTGCGACTGATTGCGGGTCTTGAAATTCCCGACGGTGGCAGCATCGCCTTCGAAGGCGTCGACGCGCTTTCCTTGTCGCTTCGAGAACGCGGTATTGGCTTTGTCTTTCAACACTATGCGCTGTTCCGCCACATGAACGTGTTCGACAACATCGCCTTCGGCCTTACGGTCCGCCCACGGTCCACGCGTCCCACGCCAGCGGCCATTAAGCGCCGCGTTGACGAGTTGCTGCACCTCATGCAATTGCCGGGGGTCGAACACCGCTTTCCAGCCCAGCTTTCAGGCGGCCAGCGGCAACGGGTGGCTTTGGCGCGGGCTCTGGCCATCGAACCGCGCGTCCTGTTGCTCGACGAGCCTTTTGGTGCGTTGGACGCGCAGGTTAGAAACGATCTGCGCAAATGGCTGCGGCACATTCACGACGAGACGGGATATACGACGATTTTTGTGACCCATGATCAGGATGAGGCGCTAGAAATTGCTGATCGGGTTGCAATCTTTCGGGACGGGATAATCGAACAAGTGGGCACGCCCTCGACATTGCTTGATGCTCCGGCCAGCCCTTTTGTGACAAGCTTCATAGCGGATTCGAAACGACGGCGGGATTATGCCCAGCCGAATGCGGGAGCTTGACGACATCGAAAGCGACATCGGTGCCGATCACGGCACCCGCGTATTGCATAAAATGGTCTATGGCTTTGCCGATATCAAGGTCGCTGTCGTAGCGATGCGGTCCCGACAGATTGATGGTGATGGCACCGTCAGGCTGAATGCTCGGAATGGTGTAGAATACGGTTGTTTTCAATCGCCTGCAAAATTCAAAAAGACTAGCTTCGACGACGATGCGGCTCGGTTGTTTGTCGAAGAGTTCAAACCGGTCGGGCGCGCAACAGATGATACTTCCCTCCACAAGCCTTCGCCTAGCATTCAGAAAGCAATTGGCATCGTTTGGAATAATCGATAGATCGCCCAAAAAGCCGAATTTTTTTGCCGTTCGTTGAAGCTTCGGTATGCCAAGTTTGCTGTGAAGACTGGGTATCGCAATGACCGAGAAATGCAGCCCATTTGCTACGAGGACCGGATAAAAGGCGGTGGATATATCGCTATGCAAAGCAATGAATACAATTTTCTCTCGACGCGCTACTGCTTCAAGCAACGGTTTTATATCATCACATCGCACAACCGGAAAATCGTCCGGATGGGCCCATTGCATGACCTCGAGGCAGTCGACATAAAGGCGGTTTTTGTTCCGCCAGAATTCAGGGAAAGGGCCTATGGCTGCTTTAGGAAGCCTTAGCAATACGGGATAACGTGCCACGATCCGCCATAAGTTGGCAAAGCGAGATTTTCGGTTCCGAAACGCAACGCCTTGCACAAGGATTACGAGGATCACGTGCCGCAAGCTTCTGAGAATTCGGCATCTGAAGCGTCCCAACGAGACGATCATGTCAATTAGCCGCGTCGCTGTTCGTCTTTCCCAAGCGGGGAGCGATCAGTTTGGCATAATGACGCAACACGGTGCAGGCGATGATATCGCGTTCATTCAGTTCGATACCGTAGTGTTCCTCAATACCCATAACAAATTCCATCCGCTCAAGACTATCGAGCTTTAGGTCATTGATGGGTAAATCCAGCAGGGCCTGAAGGGTAGGATGATCGAGTTGGCTGAAATCACGGCCTTGCGTGGCGCACATTAACTCAACCAGTTTACGCTCTATGTCTACCATCGTTGACCTTTAAAATAATTTCACTCGGGAAACGAAACATGAAATCGGGCGTCCGTTCCGTGACGCTCTCGATCGTAACGGCATGGGATACGTGGTTCAATTGTTGAACCATGGCAAGCCATGCGCGCTGGCTTATAACGCGGCCAATACAGGCGTGTCGGCCTTTGCCGAAAAAGAGTTCGGTGGATCGGAAGCCGAGCGGTCCGAGATCATCGAGAAACAGCCGGATTGCCTGACCTTCCTTGATCTCCTGTTCGCCAATACTGGTCTGTTTTCGTGCAATCCGCTCGATAAACGGAGCACCAGTTTCTTCTATTTCGTTTGGCCAGTCGATTTGATTTAGGGGTATCCCTTCGGCGCGGCGAAGGACCGCAAGCAAATTCTCCGAAAGGGTTGCATGCAGCGTGTCAAAGCCAAGAATAGCCATGGCTACTTTCCGGTCGGCAGTCGTGTCATCTGCGGCCGCATCGGCACGCTGAAAGAGGCCTTTAATCAGCGCATTAATTTCTTTCCTTCGACGCAGTCCAAGCAAGCGGTCGAGCATCTGGGATGGTGCTGTTTCGCCACCGGTTGGTGAGAGTTCGAACCCGCAGACAACCGACATTAAGCGAGCGGTTGCAGGAGCTAAGGCTGCGGCATTGATATCAAAACTCTCCTGTTGCTGCAGTGGCCCGTTAATGGAAGCAGCGAATGTGTGGGAAAAGGCGATTAGCGCTGCTTCGACATTTTCCTGCAGGCTTTGAGCCATATCACGCCGGATCACGGCATGGGCAGGCCCCTCATGCGCAACCGGCATGGCAGCCGTGGCATGGCGCAAGGATGACAAATCAAGACGAAAACGGTCCTCCATTTCGGCAACGGCCTGAACGGACAGGCCGACCTGAAAGTCATCCGACAACAAGATCGTCTTGACCAGCTCCGGATTAAAAACGAGCCATGTCTGGAGTTCGTCAGACCACAGAATAGGGTGATAGGTCTTTTGTTGCCACCGGGCGCGCGGTTTGTGCATCAGACAATGGTCGGTGGTCTCGCTTGGATCGAACTTTACCGGCATAAGAACTCTAACATGGAACAACTAAAGCCACTTCGACGAGAGGGTTTCCGATCACGTCGGCGTGATGGGACTTTGGCCTCATCTTACGAGGTTTTCAATGGCTTTTAGGGGCCATTCGCTTTGCCGGTCATTTATACTCAAAAAAAGCCCTTCTTCCGTGGCGGAATCGTTCAAATTACCCGATCAAAATTGAAGCGTTACGCTTTGAGTGTCTCGGCAATATAGGTTGCAAATTCGAAATTTGGACGCTCGAGGTGGGAGAGATGGCCCGGTTCGGAATGAGAAGCGCAAAGGCCGCGATAGACACGTTCGGTGCACCCTTTGTCTTCAACATTAACCTCGTCGAGTAATCCCTTTAATTGCTTAAAATGATCAGCACTGTCGGGATCGTCAATGAAGCTCTTAGGCATGCCACCGCTAAAATGGACTTGTACCTTCGATGCGCCCATTGGGTGGAGTGACAAATACCAGAAATAGCCCGGCGTCAGCGTAATCAGAAGACTCGGATACAGGGCTAGAAGAATCGTAGTCCTGCGCCTTTCGCCCTTCAGAAGTGTATTGGTGGGATGCGCATTTGCGAGCTTGAACCCAGGGTCCTTTAGGATCGTATGATAATTGAACGTCTTTTCACCGGGCGGGCAGACCATTTCATCAAGCTTGGAGAAGCCGCCAATGGTGCCTGCATGGCAAACAGGTAAGTGGTAGCTCTCCATAAAATTCTCGGCCAGCACCTTCCAGTTGGTGTTCCAGACAAAGTCTTCCGAGAACACTTCGACATAGCTTTCCATGTCAAAATCTTCGATCATTTTTTCCGCGCTGCCTAGCACTTCCTTTGCGGGCTTGGCATCGGGATTGAGCGAAACCAAGATCCAGCCCAACCATTCCTCACACCGGAATTGGGGTAGCCGGTAGTCCGACGTTTTAAAATCCTTATTGCCTTTCATCGCAGGGGCGGCACGCAGGCAGCCATCCGTGTTGTAGGTCCAGCCATGATAGGGGCAGACAATCGAAGATTTGTTGCCTTTGCCCTCCAGCAAGGTCGACATCCGATGCAGGCACACATTGGATTGCGCGCGCAATACGCCATCTTGCCCGCGCACCACCAATACAGGTTCATTGGCAATGGTGAGGGTTTGATAATCGCCGGGCTTCGATAAATTACTGGAGCGGCCGACACAAAACCACTCTTTGGCGAAAATTTTCTCAACCTCAAGCTGCGTAAATTCTTCCGAAGTGTAAACGCTTTTTGGCATAGCACGCGCTGTCTCGAAACTTTTCGACACATTGGCAATCAGTTCGTCGAGCGGTGACATTGTTTTAGGGGTATCCAACATCTCTCATCTCCTATCGGTAGATCGATTGCTTCAAGAGGTAGTCAAAATTCTATCTAGGCTGATTTCTTGTCCAGTACGGTAGCAGGACCAAAAAATTCATAGGCGATATTTTCATTCGGAATATCGAGGCCACGCAGCATGTCATAAACGGCCTGCATGAAGGGCGGCGGCCCGCACAAATAGCACTCATAATCAGCAGGCGGCAGCAGGGCTTTAAGGCAGGCGCGATCAATAAACCCCTCGGATTGAAACCGTGCGGCCAGCCGATCCTCATTTGTCGGGTTTTGATAAACCGTGTGACAGGTAATATTGGGGTTTGTAGCGGCAACCGCCTGAACTTCGTCTGCCAAAGCGTGAGCCGCGCCATCGCGACACGCATGGATGAACCATATCGGGCGATCCTTTTGACGCGCGGCGACATGCAGCATCGAAACCATCGGCGTCAGCCCAACCCCGCCGGAGAGCAGCAGCAGGGGCCTGTTGCTTGTCTCGTCGAGATAAAAATGTCCGCGCGGGCCCGTAATCTCGAGTGAGCTGCCAATCTGCACCTCGTCATGCAGATAGGACGAGCCTAAGCCATCCGGCACATTGGGGCGAGGGGCGTTTTCGCGCTTAACGGTAATGCGATAGGTGCCCACCGTCGCGGGATCAGAAGAAACGCTGTAATTGCGTAAGATGGGTCTGTCTTCACCGCGTCGAATTTTCAGGCTTAAAAACTGTCCGGCCTGAAATGTGCACCAGTCATCGGGATCTTCAGGCTTTAACAGAAACGAGCAAATGATGCCGTTTTCGTGCCGCTTATCGATTACCGAAAAGCGCCGGAACCGCGCTGCTTGTGTCATCGCTTGCTGGTCAATTTCGAAACGATTCATGGTGTTGCATGCGCCTTTGACGAGATCATCCTGTCTTTATCGTAAAATGATATTTTCAGATTTTCTAACTGAATCAAGCGGTATATAGTGTAAATTAATTTAGTTTTTCTAAAATGAAAAAGCTTTGTCTGATGGGAGAGAGCTAAAATGTCGTCCCTGCCGCCCCTGCGTGCCGTGCAAGCGTTCGAAACCGTTGCCCGATGTGGGGGCGTTGTTACAGCCGCGGAAGAACTTGGCGTTTCGCCCGGCGCAGTGAGTCAGCAGCTTCATAATCTCGAGACGGTTTTGAATGTCCGCTTGTTCGAGCGGCGTGGGCGCTCTCTCGGGCTAACGGCATGGGGGCGCATTTATTACGAGCGTGTCAGTATGGCCTTCGATCATTTGCGCACCGGGCAGGATGATCTTCAGCGCGCAAAGTCAAAAGCGGGCATCGTGTTCAGTGCCCTGCCATCGCTCGCGTTGCGATGGATCAGGCCGCTTTTGCTGCAATGGCGTACGATTCATGAGGCCACCGGCACGCGGCTGATTGGCACCGATGATGAGACGGTTTTTGAACGCGACCATATCGATTTTCGCCTCTCATATGGCCGTGCCTGTCGGCAGTATGATCAATATACGGAGTTGTTCACCGATCGTTTTGTACCCGTCTGCTCGCCGGGCCTGCTTAAAAAATTTCCGGTCTCGACGCCGAGGGAAATCCTTCAGGTGCCGCGTATCGATATTGAATGGGATGTGCGTTTTCAAAAAGCGCCGTCCTGGGCCGATTGGGCGCGCAGCATCGGCGCGGAGCCGCCGGAGCGGTCGGATGAACTGGCGTTCTCGCTCTCGAGTGCCGCGAGTGATGCCGCCGTGCATGATGGCGGGTTTGTGCTTGGCCAAATTTCAATGGTGGCCGATGATGTGCGCTCCGGCCGTCTCGTGATCCCGTTTGATGAGCGGATCAAGATGCCGGAGCCCTATTTTCTGGCGTGGGATCAATCCGTGCTCGACCGTCCGATGGGTTTGGAATTTCGCAATTTTATCATCGCCGCAGCGCGCCATCAGGCGGCATTGTCCGATGGTAGGGTCGCGTTGATGAGCGGTATCGCACCCCCTCCAACGCAAGCCGTCTTAGCCCCATCTGTCTAGCCGCTCGCGGGTTCGAAATGCGCGACAAGCTCATGCTTGTTGCCCGGATAGGTCAGTCGGACAAAAGTAATCGGATTGCCCGAAATAAACGTCCGGCGTTCAATCACCAGACAGGCGCTATGGACGGGGATATTGAGAATGGCCGCCGTGCGTTCATCGGCCTGCGTCGCTCTGATCCGATGCTCGGCGGTAGACCATGGCACTTGGCTCACAAGCCACGATCCAGGCGGAACGGTTTTGAATTTTTCATGCAAAACTTCGGGAACAGCCGCACTGTTGATCAGGCGCTCTTCAAGGCAAAACGGACGGGTGCCGCCAAAGTGATGGCACACAAGGTCTAAAACAGGGCCGTCCGCATTCGGCCCCAGCAACTCGCGATCAGAAGCCGTGGGGCGGCGCTGATGGCGCTCAATCACGTCATAGCGATAGCTTAATCCAAGCGCTGCTACTTCGGCCTTGATTTCACTGATTTCGAGAACAGCGGATTGCAGGCGTGGCCGCGTTACAAAACTGCCCGCTTTGCGGCGGCGTTGAATAAGACCAGCACCCGCCAATTGCGTCAGCACCTTGTTTACGGTCATGCGGGAGCAGTGATAATGCTCCTTTAATTCATGCTCAAACGGTATGCGGTATCCGGGCGGCCATTCGCCGGATAAAATCTTTTCTTCGATTTCAGCAAGAATGCGTTGATGCAGCGATGAGGAAGGAATTGGAATAAGTTCGGACGCCTGATCCAAAATTTTGACCGCTTTTTTCGTCACGTCTTAGGCGTTCCTCTTCTTGATTTTCCGGCACTCTCGCCCGATCCTAGGCAATATTCAACCTCGAATAGCGTGAAAACGTGAAGATTGTATCTAAGCCTCGTTAAATCCGAGTTTGAAACCCACGCATAACCGCCATAAACCGCTGAGCAATGCGCTCGCGATCATAATGCAGCCCATTGGAAACGCATTTTTTCCCCTGCGACCAAACACAATCAATCAGCGCGTTACCCGCATGAAACACAAAACTGTCGATGATGTGGTCACCGTCGCGCCCGGCGAGTGAAACATGGTTGGCGTTGAGCGTGATAAAATCCGCTCCAGCCCCCACCGTCAGCCCCGCCTGTTTAAGCCCTAAGGCGGCAGCTCCACCCTCCACCGCGTCATTCAACAAAGCCACGCCATTGGATTGGCCGGGATTGGCCAAAACATTGCGGCGCTGATGCTGCAGCCTTTGTGAATATTCAAGCTGGCGTAACTCATCGGCGACGCCAATTTGCACATTGGAATCAGAACCCACACCAAACCGGCCACCCGCTTTTAAAAACGCCTCGGCCGGAAAAATGCCATCGCCTAGATTGGCCTCGGTTATCGGACACAGCCCCGCAATGGCCCCGCTTTTCGCCATGTTCTCGGTCTCAGTGGCCGACATATGGGTGGCGTGAATCAGGCACCAGCGCTCATTCACTGGCAGGTGGTCGAGCAACCATTCCACCGGGCGACGCCCGCTCCATTGCTGGCAATCTTCCACCTCTTTCATCTGCTCCGAGATGTGAATATGCACCGGGCCATTCGGGGCCATTACCATCAGCGCTGCCAATTCATCTGGCGTTGCCGCGCGCAGGCTATGCGGCGCTATGCCTAAAATAGCGCCATCCAGCGGAGATATGGCTTCAGCCGCTCCCGCCAGCAGGCGTTGGTAGCCATCCAGATCATGGATAAAGCGGCGTTGTCCGCTATGCAGCTCGGTGCCGCCAAAGCCGGAATGGGCATAAAACACCGGGAGCAGGGTAAGGCCAATGCCGGTTTCATTCGAAGCCGACGCAATTCGGGCCGCCATTTCGGCAGGGTTGGCGTAGGGCCTGCCGTCGATGTCGTGGTGCAAATAATGGAACTCGCCGACGCGGGTAAATCCGGCCTCCAGCATTTCAACATAAAGCTGTGCCGCCACAGCTTCCATCTCGTCAGGGTTCATCGTCAGCGCAAAGCCATACATCACCTCGCGCCAGCTCCAGAAACTATCGGCGGTGGGGCCGCGGCGCTCGGCTAGCCCTGCCATGCCGCGTTGGAAGGCGTGGCTGTGCAGATTGGGCATACCGGGCAGGAGAATAGCGTGGCGTTCATCCTGCTCTTTCGCTGAAACGCCGATCTCGATTGATTGAATGACGCGTCCGGACAAGGTCAGCCTTACATCGCGCTGCCAGCCATCGGGCAGTAACGCTTTGGTTGAATGAATGCTTGTCATTGGTCGCTCCCGCTTCCCTCATAACACGATTTTTTTGCCGATTTCGGGTCTTGCAATTCGCTTTATTATGTCTATACATTAAAGATAACGGTAAGACAAACCCGATTTTCAAATGGGGAGGCCTTTTGAATGGCCAGCGAAGGCAATTTCCACATGGCGTGCGATCGTCTTTGGCGAAACGCTAAGCTTGTGACGCTTGCAGCTGATGATGGTGGCCTCGGGATCATAGAGGCTGGCGCTGTCGCTTCGCTAAAGGGTCAAATTGTCTATGCAGGGCCCGAGAAAGAGATGTCCGCCTCGCTTTCAAACGGCGCTGATGTCATCAATTGTGACGGGCGGCTGATAACGCCGGGTCTGATTGATTGCCACACGCATCTCGTACACGCTGGCAACCGGGCGCATGAATTCGAGTTGCGCCTTAAAGGGGCGTCATATGAGGAAATTGCCCGCGCGGGCGGTGGTATCGCGTCCTCCGTCAAGGCGCTTCGCGCGGCAAGTGAGGATGCTTTAATCAAGGAAACACTGCCGCGTCTGGACGCGTTGATGGCGGAAGGTGTCACCACCATCGAGATCAAATCCGGCTATGGGCTGGACCGCGAGAACGAGATCAAATCGCTGCGCGCGGCGCGCCGTTTGGCTCAAGAGCGTAACGTAACGGTGCGAACAACATTTTTGGGCGCGCACGCCTTACCGCCTGAAGCGAAGGGCGACAAAACCGCCTATATCGACACAGTAATCAACGACATGTTGCCCGCGATTGCCGCCGCCGGTTTGGCCGATGCGGTGGATGGATTTTGCGAGGGCATCGCGTTTTCGGTCGATGAAATGGCGCGCGTGTTTGATGCCGCCCGCGCCCATGGTTTACCGGTCAAACTCCATGCCGATCAATTGTCGAACCTGCACGGCGCGGCGCTAGCCGCGCGCTATGGTGCGCTGTCTGCCGACCATGTTGAATATACGGATGAGGCGGGTGCCGCAGCGATGGCCAAAGCGGGCACCGTCGCCGTCATCTTGCCGGGTGCGTTCTATTTTATCCGCGAGACGCAAAAGCCGCCGATTGACCTTTTCCGCGCCCATGGCGTGAAGATGGCACTGGCGACCGATTGCAATCCGGGAACGGCGCCGCTTACCTCCCTGCTTCTCACCATGAACATGTGCGCAACGCTTTTCCGCATGACGGTTGACGAATGCATTGCAGGGGTCACGCGAGAGGCCGCCCGCGCCCTTGGTATGCTCGATCAGATTGGCACGCTTGAGGTCGGCAAGCAGTGCGACTTAGCCATTTGGGATGTCGAGCGTCCCGCCGAGCTTGTTTACCGCATGGGCTTTAATCCGCTTCATGCCCGCATCTGGAGAGGCCAATGACAACCTTGAATTTAAAGCCCGGGAATGCCAGCCTTGCCGATTGGCGCGCCATCTATCGCGGTGCCATTCCGGAGCTTGATGCGCAATGTTGGCCGCTGGTTGAAAAAAGCGCCCAGGTGGTTGCCAATATCGTTGCCAAAGGCGAGCCCGTCTACGGCATCAATACAGGCTTCGGAAAACTGGCAAGTGTAAAGATTGAGGCGGCCGATCTCGAAACGCTGCAGCGTAACATCGTCTTGTCCCATGCCGCTGGTGTGGGCGAGCCTTCGCCGGTTGCGATTATTCGTCTGATGATGGCGTTAAAACTCGCGAGTCTCGCGCAAGGCGCATCGGGTATTAAACCGCAAACCTTGGCGTTCCTTTCGGCCATGCTGGCACACGGCATTATCCCGGTCGTGCCATGCCAAGGCTCCGTCGGTGCCTCGGGCGATCTGGCCCCACTTTCCCATATGACGGCGGTTATGATTGGCGTTGGTGAAGCCTTCACCGCCAAGGGCCGCCTTCCTGCGAAAGAAGCCTTGGCGATGGCAGGGCTCACGCCCCTCACACTCGGGGCAAAAGAAGGGTTGGCGCTGTTAAATGGTACGCAGTTTTCAACCGCCAATGCCTTGGCCGGATTGTTTGAAGCCGAAATTCTCTTTCAATCAGCGCTGGTCACAGGGGCTCTCTCTACCGATGCCGCACGCGGCTCAGACGCGCCGTTTGATCCCCGCATTCACGCCCTTCGCAAACATCGCGGCCAGATCGAGGCTGCCGATTCATTACGCGCCTTGATGGCGGGAAGCGCAATTCGTGCATCGCATCTTGTTGGTGATGATCGCGTGCAAGATCCTTATTGCTTGCGATGCCAACCCCAAGTGATGGGAGCAGCGCTTGATATTTTGCGCCAAGCCGCATCGGTGCTTGAAACTGAGGCCAATGGCGTATCCGATAATCCGCTGATTTTCACCGATACGGGCGAAGCCCTTTCGGGTGGAAACTTCCACGCCGAACCGGTGGCGTTTGCGGCTGATATCATCGCGCTTGCGGTGTGCGAAATCGGCTCCCTTTCCGAGCGCCGTATTGCGATGCTGGTTGATCCTGCACTCTCAGGCATGCCCGCATTTCTTACCCCTAAACCCGGCCTCAATTCGGGCTTTATGATCCCGCAAGTTACCGCCGCTGCTCTGGTGTCGGAGAACAAACAACGGGCCTATCCGGCGAGCGTTGATTCCATCCCAACCTCTGCCAATCAGGAAGATCACGTCTCCATGGCGGCGCATGGCGCACGACGTCTTTTGCCGATGATTGAAAACGCCTGCGGCGTCATCGGTATCGAATTGTTGGCTGCCGTTCAGGGCTGTGATTTTCACCGACCCTTGACATCAAGCACACCGCTTGAAGCCGTCCGCCAATTGGTGCGCGCATCGGTGCCGCATCTTGATGATGATCGGCATTTTCATCCTGATATGGAAGAAGCGATTGCGCTTGTTACAAGCGGCGCTGTTGCCATGGCTGTCAAAGGCGTGCGGCTTCCGTCGCTCGTTGGAGGCTGAGCATGAAACTCGATTGGCTAGAAATCAGCCGAGGCCAAGCGCCACTTTTGGTCAGCATCCCGCATACCGGACTTGATCTGGCGGGCTTTGAGGAAAAGCTGGCTTCGCCTTGGCTCGCGCGGCGGGACGCCGATTGGCATATCGAGCAGCTATATGATTTTGCCCGCGAGCTTGACGCCACGATTGTCCGAACCGCGATCTCGCGCACCGTGATTGACGTCAACCGCGACCCCTCCGGAATCTCGCTCTATCCAGGGCAAGCCACGACCGAGCTTTGCCCTACCACCACCTTTGATGGCGAACCGCTCTACCATGCGGGTGATGAGCCAAAGGCAGCCGACATTAGCGAGCGTCGCACACACTATTTCGATCCCTATCACGAGGCCTTGGCCAGCGAGGTAAAGCGTCTGCGCAGCCTTCATGCGCGGATCGTTGTGTATGATTGCCATTCGATCCGCTCGGTGATCCCGCGCCTGTTTGAGGGCACCTTGCCGCATTTCAATATCGGCACCAATTCGGGCGCATCCTGTGCGCCTGAACTGACGGCGCGTATCGAGGCCATATGTCAGGCAACCGACTATAGCCACATCACCAATGGCCGGTTTAAAGGCGGCTATATTACCCGCAGCCTCGGCAGGCCTGATCGAGGCGTTCATGCGGTTCAAATGGAGCTTGCCTGTCGCGGCTATATTTCTGAGCCCTTGGGCATGGTTTCAGAGGCCAATTGGCCACCCGCCTATGACCCCACCTACGCCGCACCGATGCGTGCAGCACTTACCCAAATCTTGACTTCCGCCATTGATTTTACCGGCCCTTCTAAGGCTTGATTGAGGAGCTAATTTGATGACCCGTATCGACAACCAACGCGTAATCCGCGCAGCCCACGGCACTGAGCTTTCGGCCAAGAGCTGGCTCACCGAAGCCCCCCTTCGCATGTTGATGAATAATCTCGATCCCGGCGTTGCCGAGAAGCCGAGCGAGCTGGTGGTTTACGGCGGCATTGGCCGCGCTGCCCGTGATTGGGAAAGCTATGACCGGATTGTAGCGTCCCTTAAAACACTCGAAGATGATCAGACCCTATTGGTGCAATCGGGCAAGCCCGTGGGCGTGTTCCGCACCCACAAGGATGCGCCGCGGGTGTTAATCGCCAATTCCAATCTCGTGCCGCATTGGGGTACGTGGGAAAAATTCCATGAGCTCGATCGCAAGGGCCTGATGATGTATGGCCAGATGACGGCCGGATCATGGATCTACATCGGCTCGCAAGGCATCGTGCAGGGCACCTATGAAACCTTCGTGGAAATGGGCCGCCAGCATTACAACGGCGATCTGTCAGGCCGCTGGATTTTAACTGCCGGCCTTGGTGGCATGGGCGGCGCACAGACCTTGGCAGCCACCATGGCGGGCGCCTCGTGCTTGGCCATTGAATGCCAACCGAGCCGCATCGAAATGCGCCTTAAAACCGGCTATGTCGATGTGCAGGCCAAAGATC